>JAFUUC010000052.1 GCA_017471365.1 bacterium | reverse complement strand
TAGTGACGGTTTAGCTAGAATACATCCTTGTATAGCAGGGATATTTGATATCAACGGCAGTAGGACTCCGAATAGAGTTGGTAAAGATATTCAGTATATGAATAGTGCGAAGATTAAAGATGCGGCACTTGCTACTATTGCAGGGTATGACATTATTAAACAGGCTGACACACCACCGGCTATGGACTGTTCTAAATACAATGGAAATGCAAAATATCCGGAAATTACGCAATGCCCATACTCAGGAGAAACCGATTACTGGGTCGGAGCGGTAGTAACATGTAGAGACATGGGAGGTCACTTACCTAGCATGGAAGAATTAGCGAATATAGCTAAGGCAGTATATCCGTCAGCAGCAGGCAGCATAAGTGCGTATGACAGCGGCGTAAACGTAGGCTGGGATACAACAGAGGTAGCAAAACTGGGTATTGACCCTTCGTCTGTTTCGTCATTTGATCTGTGGTCATCTGAGGATTATTCGGCTACGAATGGTGCTCGCGTACGCATCTTCGTCAATGGACACACGGATGCTGCTTCTCGCAACAATCGTGATAGTAGCTACCCGAGGTTTATTTGTCTGGCGGAGAGTTAATAAACAATTACGGTCGGGCAAATGCCCGACCGTAATTCTTAGTAATGATCGTGGTAAATATCTCTGTGTGCAAACAATAAGAAAATACCACTCAAGCCTACAAGTGCATAAATTATTCTCGCTAAAAGTGTCATTTCACCAAAAATTAAACTAACAAGGTTAAAATTGAAAAAGCCCACTAAACCCCAATTTATTGCACCAATAATAATCAAAATGTAAGCAATAATTTTTAATACGTGCATAATCGACCGTCCTTTCTTTTATTTAGTTCCATTATTAAATATCATTTTATACTTTTCATTAGAAGAAAGGATTATATTTTAGAACTACATGACATTAAAAAAAGACCGATAATTCTATCGGTCTTTTTTAATGCATTTAACTATCTATTTAGATGATTTTTTGGAAGATTTTGCAGGGTAGTAATCTCTTACAACACCTTCAAATGCATCGATATAGATTTGTTTGATATCGCTCATTAACGGATATGCAGGGTTTGCACCGGTGCATTGATCGTCAAATGCGAGTTCTACCATTTCATCTAATTTAGCGTAAAAATCTTCTTCCGTTACACCAAAATCTTTAATTGAATTAGGAAGATTAATTGCCTTCATCAATTTTTCAACTGCTTTAATGTAAAGTTCTACTTTTTCATCTACTGTTTTACCGCCCAAATTAAGTTCATCTGCAATTTGTGCATATTTTTCTTTTGCATTAGGGAACTTGTATTGAGGGAATGTTGCTTGTTTGTGAGGGTAATCAACAGCATTATATTTGATTACTTGTCTAAACAACAACGCATTAGCAACACCGTGTGGAACGTGGAACATTGCACCCAACTTGTGAGCCATTGAGTGGCATAATCCTAAGAAAGAATTTGCAAATGCCATACCTGCAATTGTTGCGGCATAATGCATTTTTTCCCTTGCTTGTGGATCATTTGCACCTTCATTCCAGGATCTTTCAAGATATCTGAAAATCAATTTACAAGCTTCCAATGCGTTTGAATTTGTAAAGTTTGTAGCCATACAAGAAACATAAGCTTCTGTTGCGTGAACCAATGCGTCAATACCTGATGCTGCGGTCAAACCTTTTGGCATACCATCTACAAAGTTAGGATCGATAATTGCCATATTAGGTGTCAATGCATAGTCAGCAATTGCGTATTTTACATGAGTCTCATCATCTGTAATGATAGCAAACGGAGTTACTTCCGAACCTGTACCGGAAGTCGTCGGAATTGCAACCATTGTAGCTTTTTTACCCAATTCAGGAATACGGCAAATTCTCTTTCTGATATCCATAAATCTCATAGAGATATCTTCAAATACTGTATCAGGTTGTTCGTACATCAACCACATAATTTTAGCTGCATCCATAGGAGAACCACCACCAAGTGCAATAAATACATCCGGTTCGTAAGGTTTGATGATTTCCATTGCTTGTTTAATTGTAGACAATGTTGGATCCGGCTTAACATCAAAGAAAATTTCATGGTCAATACCAACTTCATCAAGAACTTTAGTAATGGCATCAACTGCACCTGAATTAAATAAAAATCTATCAGTAACTATGAATGCACGTTTTTTACCTGCCAATTCACGCAAAGCTAAATCTGTAGCACCACGTTTAAAGTAAACTTTAGAAGGAACCTTGAACCACAACATGTTTTCTCTCCTTTCAGCAACTGTTTTGTAGTTTAACAAATGTTCAACACCGATGTTACCGGAAACTGCATTCTTACCCCAAGAACCGCAACCTAAAGACAATGACGGTTCAAGTTTAAAGTTGTACAAATCTCCAATGCCACCTTGAGATGAAGGTGAATTGATTAAAACTCGGCAAGAAGGCATCAATTCTGCATAATGATCAATTCTTTCAGAAGTTCTAGGATCTGTATAAAGAACAGAAGTGTGACCTGCTCCACCGCGAGACACAAGTTCGTAAGCCATTTTTGAGGCTTCTTCATAATTTTTTGCTTTGTACATTGTCAAAATTGGTGACAATTTTTCTCTTGAGAAAGGATCTTCCCAGTTTACAGAAGGTCTTTCAACAAGAAGAATTTTTGAATATTCCGGAATTTCAAAACCGGAAAGTTCTGCAATCTTGACAGCACTCTGACCAACAATCGCAGGATGAGCCGTTCCACGTTTAGGATCTATGAACGGCAAATCAATCATCTTTTGTTGTTCAGCTTTTGATACTAAGTAAGCACCCCTGTATTGAAATTCTTTTTTAACATCTTCATAAACATCTTCAACTACGACAACTGATTGTTCAGAAGCACAAATCATACCGTTATCAAAAGTTTTTGACATAATTATTGAAGAAACAGCCATTTTAATATCAGCAGTTTCATCAATTACAGCAGATGTGTTTCCAGGACCAACGCCTAAAGCAGGATTTCCTGAAGAATATGCAGCCTTAACCATTCCCGGACCACCTGTCGCCAGAATACAAGCAACATTTGGATGCTGCATTAACTGACTGGAAAGTTCAATTGACGGAATGTCAATCCAACCAATAATGTCTTCCGGAGCTCCAGCTTTAACTGCTGCCTCAAGAACAATTCTTGCAGCTTCTATTGTTGATTTAGTAGCCCTCGGGTGTGGTGAAAATATGATAGCATTACGAGTTTTCAAAGCTATCAATGATTTAAAAATAGCAGTGGATGTCGGATTTGTTGTCGGAATAATACCTGCAATAATTCCCACAGGTTCAGCAACAATTTTTGTACCATTCGCCTTGTCTTCACTAATGACACCACAAGTTTTAGCCCCCTTGTGCTTGTTGTATATGTATTCACTTGCAAAATGATTTTTGATAATTTTATCTTCCAAAACCCCCATTCCGGTTTCTTCAACAGCCATTCTTGCAAGAGGGATACGAGCTTTGTCAGCCGCAGTAGCAGCCGCTTTAAAAATTTTGTCAACCTGTTCTTGCGAATAAGTTGAGTAAACTTTTTGAGCCTTTTTAACTCTTTCAATTAACAATTCTAATTGTTCAGCATTGTCAACAATAGTAGACTTGTTCAAAGTCTTTTCGAGTTTTTCAACAGTTTTTTTACTTTTTGTTGTCATGTTTATTTTTCTCCTTTTCATAAAGTACATAATTTCCTTTTATTCGTGATAAAAATCACAAATATATTTTACCCTAAATAAAATATAAAATCAAGTGTAAGTTTTACAATCTTTATATAATCTTAACGTGGGATTTTGTGAGGATTAATTGAAGATTATTTTGTACAAAATTTCCCAAAACCAGAGGAAAGCTAATAATAAGTGTACTTTTTGCACTTTATCTGTAAATCCTTAATATAGTTTAAATAGAGGATAGTTTACAAAACTTCACAATAGGTATTGACAAATAAAAAAATATAGTTTATAGTGAAATTGTTCAAATGAAGTGTTAAATGAACACTTAATCCAAAAGGAGGTAACAAATGATTACTATTAATCCTGTAAAATTAAATACAGTTCAGCACATTGCTTTCGGTGAAGGCAACATGAATAACGTAAATTCTCAATCAGGTTTGATGTCATTAGACAAAAACTCTGCAAATAAAATAAACTTTGAAAAAGATATGTATCTTACTACTAAAGCTGATCCGGTTCAATCCAATCCGCTCAAGGCTATAGGATACAATATCGTAAAGGCTTATAATATACTTTGTACCCCGAAAAAATCTTCTGCTAAAACCGAAACAACCTATGTCCACGTTCCATACTGGGCATAAGCAAAAAAGAATAAGACTTAACTCTTTTCATTTACCCTTCCTAAAAACTTAAGCAGTTTACCCCAATTGCCTAAGTTTTTTTTATGTCTATTTATATTAATACAGTTCCATTTCAATAACTTTTTTGCAAAGTCTCACTGTGTTCAAAGCCGCACCTATTCTCAAGTTATCGGCAACACACCACAGCGAAATTCCATTATCGAATGCTAAATTTTTTCTGATTCTTCCGACAAAAACAGGATCAACACCACTGGAATCACGTGTTGTAGGGTATTCAAAATTTTCAGGATTATCTATAACCTGCACCCCAAAACTATTTTGAAGAATTTCACGGACTTCGTCAGGTGAAACTTTTTGTTCAAATTCAATATCAACTGCCTCAGAATGACTGTTGAACACCGGAACTCGTGCAGCTGTGCAAGAAATTGGAAGATTTTCAGGAAGATGAAGTATTTTCTTAGTTTCGTTTGCGACCTTCATTTCTTCTTTTGTATAACCGTTTTCACAGAAAACATCGATCTGTGGAATAACATTGAATGCGATTGGTTTTTTAAATGCATCCGGAGTAAATTCTTCATTGTTCAAAGCAGCTTTTGTATTTTCTCGCAGTTCATTTATTGCTTTCAGACCGGCACCGGAAACTGCTTGATACGTAGAAACTATCAATCTTTTGATTTTGAATTTCTCATTCAAAGGTTTTAATACAAGCATTAATTGCGAGGTTGAACAATTTGGATTTGCAATAATTCCTTTATGCTTTTTGAGATCTTCATCATTAACATAAGCAATAACGAGTGGAACGTCCTTTTCCATTCTAAACGCAGATGAATTGTCTATTAAAACCCCACCTCGCTTAACAATTTCCGGAGCAAAAAGTTTTGAAGTTGAACCACCCGCAGAAGCCAAAACAATATTCACGCCGTCAAAACTTTCCGGCTTTGCTTCTTCTACAGTATATTCACGACCTTGAAAGTTTAATTTTGTACCGGCACTTTTGGCACTTGAAAGAAATTTTATAGCATTAAATTCGATATTCAATTCATCAATAATCTTTGTAATTTCTCTGCCTACAACACCTGTAGCACCTAAAATCGCGATATTAGCCTTTTGTTTTGCCATATTTATATTCCTTTATACTGTGTACAAAAACAATCTTACTACAAGAATAATATCCTGTAGTAAGATTGTAATATTTTTTTACTTTTGCCTAATTATCTGCTAAGCAAACGAACTTGAGGCTAGAGTCATTGCGAGTATAGTAGGTACCACTATCCGAACCACCACTGCTGAAGTAGCGGTGGCGAGACTTATTGATTGTACTTGAGTCCTCCTCTGACGACCACAGGTAGAAGGACGAAACAGAAGAAGGGGCAATGCCAAGTTTCACTACCTCTATAGTATCCCAGCTTGCTGCATTGTTGCCATATGTATCTACGCTTGAAAGGCTTGGGTATATTACTTTAGCTATGTCTGCCAGCTCT
>JAFUUC010000051.1 GCA_017471365.1 bacterium | reverse complement strand
TGGTAAAGATATTCAGTATATGAATAGTGCG
The DNA here is from genome assembly GCA_017471365.1 of bacterium. GTDB lineage: Bacteria > Cyanobacteriota > Vampirovibrionia > Gastranaerophilales > Gastranaerophilaceae > Zag111. The sequence goes on along the minus strand of JAFUUC010000051.1, from coordinate 5,740 downwards.
AAGATTAAAGATGCGGCACTTGCTACTATTGCTGGTTATGACATTATTAAACAGGCTGACACACCACCGGCTATGGACTGTTCTAAATACAATGGAAATGCAAAATATCCTGAAATTAAGCATTGCCCATACTCAGGAGAAACCGATTACTGGGTCGGAGCGGTAGTAACATGTAGAGACATGGGAGGTCACTTACCTAGCATGACAGAACTTGCAAATATAGCTAAAGCAATATATCCAAGCCTCTCAAGCGTAGATACATATGGATACAATGCAGCAAGTTGGGATACAACAGAGGTAGCAAAACTAGGTGACATTGACTCTTTAGGTTTAGACTTATGGTCGCCAGAGGAGCGATCTAATACTAGTAATGACTCTCGCCTTCGCGGCTTTCACGGTAGTTCCACGTATGGTGATGGCTACTACTATCGCAATAGCTCTGAAATTAGATTCATTTGCCTAGCTGATAATTAGGTATAAAATCTTGGTTCAAATAATAATATTTGTAAATAAGCACATGTAAGTATTCATTTTTTTTACGAAAAAATGTATAATCGTTTACATAAAAACATGTTTATTCTACAAATATGTTATATAAGGACGTAAAAATTGTTGAACAACTTCGAAAGTTTTGATAATTCCGAAACCGCTACAAAAAAGGATATTGTGATCCAAGAAAGAGTTGAACTTGTATCATCTCACATGTACAAACAGTTTTTGGATTATCAAAATTCGACTGTAAACACTAACAACATATTCAGTAAAATGGTTGATTGTTTGGAACTTGTTTCTGACAATCTTATAAAATCATTTTCCTCACGCGGTGTTGCTACTCAAAATATTTATGTTGAAACAGATTCTCTAAAATCGTTTGTTGTTATAAATATTTTGTGGCATACAATAAGTCTTACTACTCGTTGCAATTTTAAACCTCAGGCTCTTTACAGAGATGATGGCAGGCATATTTTTTCTAATAGAATTATGGCTCTTCGCGGAAATTATAACGAAATAATTAAAAATGCAAAAGATCGTGAAGATGAAATGGCAAAACTATTAGAAAACGAAATTGCATCTTTATACATTCCGCCGGATCAAAGCCAGAAATGTATTTTTAAAATTAAGCATACAGGGCAAGAATTTATGCTAAACCAAACTGATGCTCCACGTGAGTTTGTTTTGAAAGTGGTCGAAACAGTTTGTGGTGGCGGGCTATATCACCAGGACGGTTCAGTTAGAACTTTTACCGTTTAAATTTTTGACTAAGTATTTAAAATCATTAATATGTTATTGTATGTAGGTTGATAATTAGTATGAAATTACAAGAAAAACTTAAATCATTTGAAAATCAGTATGTTTTTATAAGATGGGCAATGGGCGGAGAATACGGAAAACTTCGTTATGTTGGGGAAGATTACATCGAATTTGATATCGTCGATGTTAATTATATGACTGTCAAAGAAACTATGTTAATTGCTTCCCATTTAATATTTGAAGTTGCTATAGGCGGAGCCGATATAGCAAGAATTGTCGCAGAAATTTCTTCTCAATTAAATTAGTTTTTATTTGTAGATTTCATTTGGTCTTCATTTAAAATCCCTTCACCCCCAATAGGATCCACACCATCATTTATAAGAGTTATGTCTTCAGAATCTTGTTTAACTTTGTTATGACGGGAATCATAGCGAATACCATTTCTCAATATAACATGATCTGCCTGATTATTACCGGAAATATCTACAAAATTTCTCTGACAACCTCGTAAGGAGATAACGTTACTTTTGTCTTTGACACCTCCTATAATAGTAGCACCTTTTAAATCTTGAAATATTGTAAGAAATGTGTTGTTAAAACGCGTATTTTCGCATTCTATTTTAGGAGAAATTCGAGTACTATTACTTGTATTTTGTCTTGGGTATGAAACCTTAACCCTGTTTTTTAAATCTATATAAAATGTCGTGGAGTCACTACTTGCATAATACCTTGAAGCAATATTTTCATCAAACGAAACACCGCCATGGTTAACTATACTAACAGGTCGTCTTGGTTCTGATTCCGGAATTGAATCAATTTGGCATCCCATATAAATTTCCTTTATTTTCCCGTGTTACCCTTGTATATATAAAAACTTATTCGCAATTGTAATTGTCATGAGAAATTTTAAATTTTACAATTATTAACACTCAACTACCCACTTTGGGTAAAAAAAAAAAGTCACACCTTATGCGACTTTAATAATAATCTTGGGAGGAGATTTTGGGATAGTTTGTACATGCATGATATTCTAAGAATGCAAAAATGTTACATTGAAAAATCAAATTTTTAACAAAAGTTTACAAAAAATGTTTTTCATGATATAATGACGGCATGGAAAAAGATTTTAATATCCTTATAATAAATGGTCCAAATCTCAATATGCTTGGCGTGCGAGAGCCTGAACAATATGGCTCAAAATCCTACAAAGATATAGAAATGGAATTACATGAGTATTCGTTTGAACTTGGCATTAATTTGGAAATTTTTCAAAGTAATTTTGAAGGGGAAATTGTTGAAAAAATCCAATATGCACTTGGTAATTTTGACGGAATAATCCTTAATGCGGGGGCTTATACACATACTAGTGTTGCCATTAGAGATGCTTTACTTGCTGTTAAAATTCCTACCGTAGAAATTCATATTTCAAATATTTATCGCAGAGAAGAGTTCCGTCACGAGTCAATGTTTGCAGATGTATGCGTTGGACAGATTTGTGGATTTAAAATCGATAGTTATAAATTAGGAATGCAGGGACTGGTAAATTTCTTAACCAGTGCAAACGATTAAATTTAAACATCTATTTAACAGTAAATTCGTGTCTATAAGCTTCAAGAAACTGCGTAGCTTCTTCGTAGGTATGTGTTTCTTGGAATTTATCAAAAAGTTGATTCATTTGTTCAACTTCTTCAGGATATCGCATGAGAAACTGCATGTCTTTATCGATATTGTCTTTAGAAATTTGAGATTTACCAAGAGCAGCTTCAGGCATGTGCTTCAAATCTTTAATTTCTTTTCCTTCAATAAAAGCAGCAACAGTAGGTTTTGGAGCTTCTTCTGTCACCGGTTTTTGTATTTCCGGAACTTTCATGTTGTTTAAGTTGTTGTCGATTTCTCTCATAGTATCACCTTACTTTCAGAAAATTGTTCTCATGTCATGAATAATTTATAGTTAGAAAACACCTAAATATTTTTTTTTGCTACTTTATAGCATAAAAGATTACAAAAATTTACATGTAATTAATATACCATTTTTCATGTTATCATATATTATATACTATAAAAGAGTGTAATGCAAATCATGAACTTAAAAAAAATATTAAAAAATATTTTCTGGGTACTTACTGCTTCAAAAACACTTAATAATTTGCCGGATTCGATTGTATTTATAGATTCTGAGGGTTATGTTGTAAAGTTTAACAAAAAAGCTCAGGAATGTTTTAATTTGGATTTGAATTCTGAATATCCTTTAAAATTGGATGATTTTATTTTAGACGGGTTAGAAATGGTTAAAACATCTCTGAAAATGGCAAAACCTGTTTTAGCAACTGCGCATACTCCGGAAAAAGAATTTTATGTAGAATTAAATGCTTCTAAACAAGGAAAAGGACTTTGTGTTGTAATCAGAGATGTAACAAAATTAATTAATCAGGAGGTCACAGAAGAAAAAATTGCACGTTTTAATGGTGAAAAAAATGCAATGCTTGTAAAATTAGAAGGTGATATAAAAGCACCAATTACCTCTATTTTAGGTTTTTCGCAAGGATTAATTGACGGTATTGGAGGCGAACTTACCGAAAAGCAAAATAAGTATGTAAAAATAATTAATTCAAGTTCTAATGATTTGTACAATTTTATGGACAAATTTCTTGAATTTTCTTACGCTGAATCATCTTTGTATGAACCGGATTATAAAACATTTGATATCATTGAAGTTCTTAAAAATATAGTAAAAAAACATGCTTCAATTTGTGAAGAAAAAAAACTTGAATGCACTTTTGATTACGAAACTATTGAAAAACGTGCTGTTTATACTGATTTTAAAGCTTTCCAGAAGGCTTTCGATAATATAATTGAAGTTGCCCTATCAATGACTGAAAAGGGTGGGATTTCTTTAAGGTTAGATTATCCTGATCACCAGGATTCAATATTGTATGGTTTTGCCCAGAATAAAAATTATATTCATATTTCAATTGATGATACAAGTTCTGGAATAGATCCTGCCGAAATGAAATATTTGTGTGATCCTTATTATCAAATGGAAAATAACAAAAAGAACTTGCAAAGAGCATTCAAATTAGGATCTGCAAGTATTTTGATAAGAAGATCCGGCGGCTATATAGATATCAATTCTGAAGTTAACCAGGGTATTAGTTATGATATAATTCTTCCGATTGAAAAGGAACAAAATGAGCAACGTAATTCTTAAAAATGTTCAAAAAACTTACGATAACAATAAAACTGTAATAAATAATGTAAATCTTGAAATCAGAGATAAGGAATTTGTTGTTCTTGTTGGTGCCTCAGGTTGTGGGAAATCAACACTTTTACGTATGGTCGCGGGGCTTGAAGATATTACGAGTGGTGAAATATTTATTGACGATAAAAAAGTAAACGATGTACCTCCAAAAGATCGTGATATTGCATTTGTTTTTCAAAGTTACGCTCTATATCCGCATATGACCGTTAGAGAAAATATCGCATTTGGTTTAAAAATGCGAAAAGTTCCTAAACATGAGATAGAAGAAAAAGTTCAACAGGCAGCTGAAATATTGAATTTGGGTGAATATCTTGACCGCAAACCAAAACAACTTTCGGGTGGTCAGAGACAAAGAGTTGCCCTTGGTCGTGCTATAGTTAGAAATCCGAAAGTCTTTTTAATGGATGAGCCATTATCCAATTTGGATGCAAAATTGAGGGTTCAAATGCGTTCTGAAATTAAGAAATTGCATGAGAAACTTCAGACAACTTTTATATATGTAACGCACGACCAAACAGAAGCTTTAACTATGGGAGATCGCATTGTTGTATTAAATAATGGTGATATTCAACAGATTGATACACCTGACAATATATATAACCATCCTACAAATACTTTTGTGGCGGGTTTTATCGGCTCTCCACAGATGAACTTTATTGAAGGAAGAGATCTTGGACTTGACGAAAATATTTTGTACGGGATTCGTCCTGAAAAAATGATAAATTCTAATGGTGATATAAAATTAACAGTGAATGTCGAAATTTCTGAAATGCTTGGCAGTGAGAAAATTGCCTATTTTGATGTAGGTAAAAGAAAATGCTGTGCCAAACTTTCATCAGAATTTATTATTGGCAAAACCCTAGACTTATCGATCGACAAATCAGACCTTTACCGCTTTGATAAAAACGGCAAGAATATAGATGCGTAGGATGTTAGAATGTTAATCCAATTGTGAATTAATTATCAGCTAGGCAGGTAAGCATTGGGTGGCGATAAGTTCGACTGTCGTAACGAATACCATTCGTGTAACCACTGTAGAAACTACGGTAGCGAGAGTAATTACTTGTATTCGATAGCTCCTCTGACGAACACAGGTAGAAGGACGAAACAGAAGAAGGGGCAATGCCAAGTTTCACTACCTCTATAGTATCCCAGCTTGCTGCATTGTTGCCATATGTATCTACGCTTGAAAGGCTTGGGTATATTACTTTAGCTATGTCTGCCAGCTCT
>JAFUUC010000050.1 GCA_017471365.1 bacterium | reverse complement strand
CGGGTACCGGCTAACGCCTTTCACCCTCTGCTCACAGCCTTCTAAACGCCACCGCTCGCAATTGCAACGAAAGCTCAACGCTTCCGTTGACGCTTGCTCGTCTCTCGCTTTGCTCGTGGCTCTGCTCGGTTTGGTAAATGCTTGTTTAAAATTTTTCATAATTACCTCCATTTAATATCCATATTCCTATTATTCAATATTTATATTTATTTGTCAATATTAATATTGAATAATCAATAAATTTATAAATACTAATCTATCATTATTACCAGGAGTAATGATGAAAAACCCGATTTTAAACGAAATCAAAAATCTTGTTGCGGATAGAGATATGACTTTAACCAAACTCGCAGATATTATGGGGCAAAGACTGGGACGAAAATACTCTCTGGCAAGTCTTTCACAGAAAATTCGCAACGGCACTATTCCTTATAAAGAGGTTCGTCTCATTGCAGAAATTTTAAACTATAAAATAGTTTTTTATGATTTAGAAGAAAAAAAGTTTAAAATCTCCTAAAATCTTCTTACATAATAATTTTTGTCAGATTGAAGATTTTTTTTTGCTTGTAAAAGATCTTGATCTTTGAATTTATGGGAAAGAATCTTTGCAGCTTTTTCTCTGATCGTATATTCATTAATGTCTTTGGAGCGTAGAATTATTGATTTCAATTGATCAAAATCAATTTGATCGTAAAAAATATAAATAGTTTCCAAGCACCAATATAATTTAAATGCTTCTTTGTTAACTTTATATTTGCCATCTTGAAAGTCAAATTTTTCAACAGAATCAAGAAGTTCTTTGGTTAATTGTGTTAATTCAGGACAAAATTTATTACAAAATTCTTGATTATTTTTTAAATTAGAAATGGCTGAAATTACATTACGGCAAATGTTTGCATTGATATCTGTAATAGCATTTAGAAAAATTTTATAGTTCTTTGATGTTTGGAAATATGGCAAAAATTTCTTGTCAGACATAAATTCATTAAGTCTTAATGCGACAGCTTCGCGAATTTTGCCGTCTTGACCTATAAGATTAGAGGTTAAAATTTCAGCATCATAAATAGAATCAATTGTTTCCAGTTTTAATGCGGCAATTTGTTTTTGCACAATGTTGCCATTTTTTAAAAGTTCCAGAAGCTCATTGTGAGAGTGTTTTTGTTCATAAAGTTCTAAAGCATGAGTAAAATTCTCATCTAAATTTTTATAATAATTATTATTCAAATTTTATTCCTCAATATCCCTGCTTAACCAATATAACACAAAGTACAATGAATTTTGCACTTAAAATCGTTTAAATGAATGATATATGCCACCGACGTTTTACTATAATAATTGATAGGAGAAGCTTTATGGGAAATATAATATCAATTTTGCAAGAAATATTTATGGGTAAAGAGGATAATGTCACTCAAGTGGGCTTGTCATCTTTGCGTTGTACTACAAACCCCGTAAAACAACCCGTGAAAAAATCACATACCCCGCAAGAACTTAAACTGTCAGATCTTATGAGAAAAGGCAGCTATTAATTTTTTTCATAAAAAATTTTCCCCTTCATCTGTGCGAAAAATTCTTCGTAAACTTTAGGTTTATAGACGCGTATAACTTTTACTGGGGCAGATTTTGTGAAAGAGAATCCGTCAGCGTTTTGCAAAACTTTTTCCACAAAACTAAACCTTACATTCACTTTATTATCTTCACAGGATTCGACGATAACATTTGAATCTATAACAAACGTTTTGTCTCTAAGTTCATTCATAACCCTTCTTGTTGGGTTAATCATCTGACCAACTGTTGTTCCGTAAGAAAAAATTGTATAAGCAGTAGTTGCAGCTAAGACTGTCGACCAACCTGCAATGCGTTTTTTACTCGAATATTTTTCCTTGAAAGTTTTTTTAGCACGCAAATATCCTATCGAAAAATCTATATCTTCAATTTTGAATCCGCTATCTTGTAAAACACTTACGGCAGCAAGCATTACTGCTGATACATCACCTGTATCAAAAGTATGAGTTTGCATTTCTCGTATATAATCAGCTTTTTTTTGTTTTGCAAATGCCAAAGATGAAGATCCGAAAAACATCAATATTATTAATATAAGACTAAGAATTTTCTTCGTCATTATTATTTTCCTGTTCTACTTGAGGTTCTTGTTTTTCTGATTCAGCCGAAGTTTGCTCATTTTTACCTTGAATTTGATCTTGTATGGTTTTTATGCTTTGTTTTTGCAATTGTATAGCATTTTCGACTTTTTCAAAAAATTTTTGATAATATTCTTCGTCATTTAAATCTTCGATAAATTGAGCATTTCCATACATATTAAACAATTTTCGTCTAAAATTTACTCTGATTTTTAAATCTTTGCCATAATCTGTAATATTTACAGAGCTTTCAAGTGTTGCTACATTAACACCATTGTAGCTTAATCTTGATTTAGTAAATCCAAATTCTTTAGAGATATCCGTTTCTGAATCGGCGATGTTATAGTCTTTCGAGGCATAAATAAACCCTAAAAGAGAGTTTACATTATAAATTATGAAACCTTCATCCTGATAAACGTTTAATAGTGCTTTTGTCACAAATTGTTTGTCTAAATTATCATATGTTCTTGTTTGATATTCGCGTTTTTCAAGCTGCTTCATCGGCACAATAACGGTTTCTGACTGTCTTTTTTTTGCACAAACAGGTAATGCTAAACATAAAATAAATAATATTGCCAGAATTTTTTTCATACTCACCCCTCTTTGGCAATATTATAGCAGAAAATCATAAAGCAGTGAATAGATTTGTTATAATTAAGCACGGGTGGGTGGTTTAATCTTACAAATAAATCAAATAAAAAGTAGGGTGGGGTACATACCCCACCACTAAATTTATTTTATGTACTAATTATCCGCCAGGCAAATGAACCTGGGACCAGAGCCACCGCGAGTGCTGTGGTCATCACCGTACGTGCTACCACTGCGGAAGCTGCGGCTGCAAGAGTCATTGCTCGTAGTCGAGTACTCCTCTAACGACCACAGGTAGAAACCCGAAACAGAAGAAGGGTCAATGCCCAGTTTTGCGACCTCGGTTGTATCCCAGCTTGCATTCTGTTGCCATTGGTATGCACCTACGCTTGAGAGGCTTGGATATACTGCTTTAGCTATGTTTGCTAGTTCTGTCATGGTAGGTAGGTGTCCTCCCATTTCCTTACACGTTACCAACGCACCAACCCAGTAGTCACTTTCTCCTGAGTATGGGCAGTGGGTTATTTCAGGATACTTAGAGTTTCCTAAGTAAGTTGAACAATCCAATTTTGGTGGAGATGTT
>JAFUUC010000049.1 GCA_017471365.1 bacterium | reverse complement strand
ATTCATTGAATATTATTCAATTTTGTAATATATTTTTTGTGGGGTAGTGAAGGGGTTGATATGCCAACAAGACAAGAGAATGCTTTAAAAACAAGACAAAAACTTCTTGATGTAACTAATGCTTTGATAAAAGAAAAAGGATTTTATAACCTGAATGTTACTGATATTACTCAAAGAGCAGATGTTGCAACAGGAACTTTCTACACTTATTTTAAGCACAAGGAAGAAATTGTTTTAGAAATCTGCAAAAATTTATTCAAAGAAACTCAATTAAAATTGGAACAAAGTAAAAATTCTGATATATCGCAAAGACTTTGTCTTTATTTTGACTGTTTTATAAAAGAGGTGCAAAGCTATAAACTCCATATCGTAAGAGAATGGATAAAAGGTCTTGTTGAACAAAACCAAAACAACGAAAGCATGGGAAATATTAAGTGGCAGTATGATTTTGAAATGCTAAACAATATTATTTCCGAAGCAGTTGAAAACAAAGAATTAAAATCAAATACGCCAATAAATAAATTATGCGAAATTATATTAACTCAAATGTACGGGATGTTAACTTGTTGGTGTATGTCGGGCGGGGATTTTAACCCTGAAAGAGCAATAAAAGAGTTTTCAGATATACAATTAAAACCAATTATAACTAAGTACAAAATATAGGAGAATAATTTATGAAAGACGTTATGTTGTGGCTTGGTGCAGGGCAAATCGGAATGGCGATTGCTCGCAGAGTAGGATTTAATCAAAAAATAATAGTCGGTGATAAAAATATTGAAAACGCAAAAAATATCGCAAAAATTATGACGGAAGCCGGATTTGATATTGAGCCTGTTGAATGTGATATTTCAAATCGTGAATCAATACTTAATCTTATTAAAAAAGGTCAAGAATACGGTGAAATTGCAACTCTTATTAATGCCGCAGGGGTTTCACCTTCGCAAGCACCGATTGAGGTTATATTAAAAGTAGATTTATACGGAACGGCTGTATTACTTGAAGAAGTCGGAAAAGTAATCAAAAAAGGCGGTCGTGGTGTAACGATTTCCTCTCAAAGCGGACATAGAATGCCAGCTTTGACACCCGAAATTGATGAACAACTTGCAACAACACCGACAGAAGAACTTTTAAATCTTGAAGTTTTACAACCTAAAAACATAAAAGATACACTTCACGCTTATCAAATGGCAAAAAGATGTAATGTTAAAAGAGTTATGGCAGAGGCAGTTAAATGGGGTAAAAGAGGAGCAAGGCTTAATTCAATTTCACCGGGAATTATTGTAACCCCTCTTGCAATAGATGAATTTAACGGAATTAGAGGTGATTTTTACAAAAATATGTTTGCAAAATGTCCAGCAGGCAGACCGGGAACTGCTGATGAAGTTGCAAATGTCGCAGAACTTTTATTAACAGAAAAAGCCGATTTTATAACAGGAAGTGATTTCTTAATAGACGGCGGTGCAACGGCAGCGTATTTTTACGGCGGGTTAAGACCTGAAAAATAAAGGAGGAAATATGAAAATTACGGTTATAACAGGAAGTCCAAGAAAAAATGGCGGCTCAACAATATTAGCAAATGAATTTATAAAAGGTGCAAAAGAAAAAGGACATGAAATATATCGATTTGATTCGCATTTTAAAGATGTTCATTTTTGTATCGGTTGTAATCATTGCGGAATGGGACAAAATCCATGTGTGTTTAAGGATGATTTTGTAGAATTAAGAGAAAATCTTTTAAGTTCTGATGTTTTAGTCCTTGCAACACCTATGTATTATATGGATTTTTCGGCACAATTAAAGAAAATTATAGACAGGTTTTACTCAATAAACACGCAGCTTACAAACAAAGAAATGAAAACTATTTTAATAACTTCACAGCATAGTAATCTTCCGGAACTTGCACAAGAAATGAATCAAAAATACGAAAGGATTTTTTCTTGGTGGTTAAAAATGGAAAATATAGGAATAATTAATTCCTATGGGGTTTTAAACGGCTCTGATTTAAATAATACTGATTATTTAAAACAAGCTTATGAACTTGGAAAATCTTTGCAGGAGGCAGATTATGCAAACATTAAAATTAAATAACGGAACAGAAATTCCTGCAATCGGATTCGGGGTATTTCTTATCCCTGATGACGGAACTTGTGAACGTGCCGTAAGTGATGCACTTGAAGTCGGGTACAGATTTATTGATACGGCGGCCGCCTATATGAATGAAGTTGGTGTTGGCAAAGCTATTAAATCAAGCGGACTCAAAAGAGAAGATATCTACGTAACAGATTATATGGATTTATACTTGCTTCATCAGCCTTATTTTGATACCAAAGGTGCATAATTATATCATATATAATTTGTGCTAAAATATAAAAAAGAACATGGAGATAGTATGATAGATTGTTTATCTAACCCCGAGTGGCTTAATCCTCAAATGGATTTTTTGTTTTTTTTACAAAATATAAGAGTAAATAGTTCAATAATTTTTGACAAATTGTTTTTGACAATTACAATATTTGGTGAAATTTGGTTGCCAACACTAATATGTTCGATAATATACTGGTGCATAGATTTCGAAATTGGAGTATATTTACTGTCTCTTGAAAGTTTTAATAGATTTGTTGCCCATTTTTTTAAAATGATAGCCTGTGTTTATAGACCTTGGGTATTGGATAACAGAATACAACCATCAGAGCTTGCAGTTCCTTTTGCTAAAGGTTATTCTTTTCCTAGTGGACATTCGGCTATGAGTTCATCTGTTTTTGGGGGTATTGCATATCTTTTAAGAAAAAATAAATTAGTAAGCATTTCTTTGATTTGTTTAGTTCTGCTTATAGGTTTTTCTCGTTTATGGTTAGGGGTTCATACACCACAAGATGTTATTTGTGGATTATTAATTGGAGTTGTTCTTGTTTTTACAGTAGAATCCATGGTTACTTGGGCAGAAAAAGATAGTAAAAGATATATTTACCTACTTGCAATAATTAATATATTAGTGTTATCTGCATTGGTTTATACATACTTTTTTGCTACATATAGGATGGATTATGTTTCAGGTATATTACTAGTAGATCCTCAAAAACTAAGATATGTAAATGTTGTAGAATTTGGATATGCATTAGGACTTATAAACGGCTGTTATTTATGTAAAAGATATTTCCCATTTAATCCTAAAGATAGTTCTGTAAAGCAACGTGTTATAAGAGGATTAATAGGTGCAATTGGTATAATAATATTAACTAAGTTTTTATTTGGCTATATACTAATGAATTGCATAAGAATACGGTACGCTCTAACAATAACTTTTTTGATTGGTATTACAATTACACTAATATATCCTATTATTTTTACAAAATTAACAGAAAAATATAATCACTCAAAATCATAATATTTTATTTACAGGTATTTTTAACAGCACATTTTTATAGCTTCTTTAGGGCAAACATGGCTGCATAAGGAACATCCTACACAAATTTCTTGATTTAAATTTAAACATCCTTTTTCAAAGTTTAATGCGTGATATTCTGATTCAGAGCATATTTTTACGCATTTACCACAGGATACGCATTTTTCTTTATCTATTAACGGATAAACGTAATGCTTTTTATTGAGTTTTTCATGTGATGTAATTTTTGGGATTGCGATATTCTTTAATTCTGATATATTGTTAAATCCTTTCGATTCCATATAATTAAGTAATCCGGACTTAAGCCCGTTAATAATTTCATAGCCATTTATCATTACTTCCGTACAAATTTGTACAGCATCCGAACCAAGTGCTATATATTGTGCTGCATCTTGCCAGTTTGTAATCCCACCCATACCTAAAATAGGTAAATTTGAATTTTGTCTTAATTGAGCAACGCACCTAAAACCAATAGGTTTAACAGCTTCGCCTGATAATCCTCCGTAAGTTGATTGTCCATCTACATTAAGAACAGGTTCAAGAGTTTCAAGATTTATCCCCATAAACCCCTGAACGGTATTTATTGCAGCAAATCCGTCAGCATTAGCTTGTTCGACAGCTTTTGCGATTCTTGTTATATCCGTTACATTCGGGGTAAGTTTTACAAAAACAGGTTTTGTTGCAACATCTTTTACCCAGCTGGTAATAAGAGATGAGATTTCTGTTGTAGTCCCTATCGCCATACCTATACCTTTTTCAGGCATTCCATGAGGGCAGGAAAAATTCAATTCATAAGCATCAACAGGAGTTTCATTTAGCCTTAATACAAGTTCATGCCAAGCCATTCTATCCACAGGGGACATTATACTTGCGATAATAACCTTTGTCGGGTGTTTTTTCTTAAGATACTTAATCCCATCCACCCAATATTGTATTGTTTTATGACTCAATAACTCTATATTTTGAAGACAAATGACTTTACCTTTTGCTTTAATAGTTGCATAACGAGGACTTACTTCGGTCATTTCCAGATCGTCAGGTGTAATTGTTTTTAATACAGCACCACCCCAACCCATTTCAAATGCTTTATCTATACTTTCAATTGATGCGGTAGGGGGAGCTGAAGCGAGTAAAAACGGATTTTCAAATTCTATTCCTAATACTGATGTTTTTAATGTCGGCATACATATAATCCTTAAATTTTAGTCTTTTTTATTACAAAAAATAGTACAATAAATGCTATAAGCAGACCAATTATTTCTGCATACTTTAACGGAAGATTAAATCCTATTTTTTCACTGAATATAAATGACATTGTTATGAATATATAAAACAATGCCGGCAATAATGATACCAGATAGTTTTTCTTTACTTTTGCTAAAAATATAGTTGCACAACATAATATCGGAATTGCAATTAATTGATTGAAAAATGTAAAATATCGCCAAATTAAAGAAAAGCTGTTTGCGTTTGTTTTTGCCCAAACAAGTATTGCTAAAACGCATATAACAATAGGAACAACTATTACAAGTCTTTTTAATATATTTTTTTGTTCAATATTTAATGCTTCAGCTATCGTAATTCTCAAACCTCTTAAAGCAGTATCACCGGATGTAATCGGAAGAATAATGATTGCTATTGTTACTAAAAATGCTAAATTTAGTGGTACAAATTTATTTGCAATAATATTCACGACATTAACAGTTCCGATAATATTTTGAGGAACAAGATTTGTGCTATACACATCCATTGCTGCTGCTGCCCATATAATTGCGATTAATGATTCCAAACACATCATTCCATAAAAAATTCGTCTTCCGTCTCGTTCTTTATCGACAGTTCTTGAAATTATTGTTGCCTGAGTTGAATGAAATCCAGACAACAAACCACAGCTTACAGTCATAAAAAACATCGGAATCAAGGGTAGATTATGTGGATGTATATTGAAATTTGATAAACTTAGGTTTTGCAAATGAACTCCGTTAATCATAAAACCAACAAGTACAAAACCCGTTCCGATAATCAACATCAAACCCAATACAGGATAAAATTTCCCAATAATCTTATCAATCGGGAATAAGGTTGCCATTACAAAATATGAAAGAATAACAACATACGTAGATAAAACTTTTGGATCAGTAATTAAAAAATCTTTGACCCCCATAAATCTTTCAGCAAAAAGATCTCCTGCTGTGTATACAAAAACAGTCGCAAGTAAAAGAAGCATTATGGCAACAATAACCATAAAAATTTTAAAAGCGTTCTTGCCTAAATATTTGTGAATAAGTCCTGTGATTTGAGAACCACGATTGCGAATAGAAAGCATTCCGGCAAAATAATCGTGAACCCCACCTGCAAAAATACAACCTAAAGGGATCAAAATAAAAGCAATAGGTCCAAATAAAATTCCCTGAATTGCACCAATAATGGGTCCCATTCCTGCAATATTCAAAAGATGAATGAGAGCATTTCGATTTTTTGACATCGGAACATAATCTACATCATCTTTATATTTGTGTGCGGGAGTTGGTATATCTTCAGGAGTAAAAATCCTTTCTATGTACCTTGAATAAAAAATATAACCTAAAATTAATATTATTATGCCTAAAATAAAAGTAACCATACTTACATTATATGCAGAATTTTGATTTCCTGCAAAACATTTATAATTACTTAATTATAATTTGAATACAAGAGTTAATATGTTTTTCCCATTTTCTCTTTTATAAAAAAGTTCATCTGCCATATTTTTAACCATGTAAACCCCTAATCCGCCAAGTGGACGTTCTTCCGGTGGCAAATCAATATTTGGATCAGGTTTTTCAAGGGGGTTATATTCTATCCCTTCATCTATAAATTTAAAGATTATATTTTCATCTGATTTTGTTAAAGTAGCTTCCAACATACCTGCTTTTTCACGATAAGCATAAAATGCAATATTTGCAAAAATTTCTTCTGCACTCATATCAAGTTTATTTGATAATTCTTCGTTTATGCACCATTCATCACAAGCAGTATGAAGCCAATTATAAAATTGTTTATAATTTTCTTGCTTTGCAGTTTCTTTGAATATTTTTGTATTATTTCTTCCGTTATATTTAAATACTAACATTGTAATATCATCGCTTTGAAGATTTGAATCAGAGTATTCATTAATAGATGTTTTTACTCTTTGTACAATTTCAATTGGTTCAGGAGTATCAATACTGTTTAAGCAATCGTACAATCTTGTTTCTCCATAAACTTCATCATTTTTATTTATTGCTTCTGTAACACCGTCAGTATAGGTAAAAATTATATCTCCTACGTTCATTACAGTTTCGTATACTTCAAATTTGCTATCCTCAAAAACACCCAATGCGATATTAGATTCTAATTGTAAATATTCAAAATTTCCGTCTTTACGTTTTATTAGCGGAAGGTTATGACCGCAGTTTATTATACTCGTTTCTCCCGTATTTATATCAGTTATTCCTAATAAAACAGTAACGAAAAATCCCTGCTTATTTGTTTGGCATATTTTATTATTTATAATTTCTATAAGCTGTTTTGGGGAATAATTTAGCTGTGCAATATTATTAATAAGTGTTTTTACTGTCATCATAAACAACGCAGCAGGAATTCCTTTACCTGAAACATCTGCTATTAAAAACATGAACTTTGTTTTATCAATGAAAAAGAAATCATAAAAATCTCCGCCAACTTCTTTAGCAGGCTCCATTGATGCATAAATATCAAATTCATTTTTGTTAGGAAACGGTGGAAATACATTCGGTAAACTTGATGATTGTATTGATTTTGCAACAGATAGTTCAGAAGTTATTTTTGCTCTTTCATTTGTAATAAGTTTAATATCTTTTGTCATTTTATCAAACGTAGAGGCCAAATGTGCAAATTCTTCAGGTTTTTCAATTTTTATCTGAATATCTTCGCCCTTACCGATTTTATGAGCAATTTTTGTTAACTTATCTATCGGGTTAATTATGTAACGGTTTAAACTGTAATACAAAAGTGCAGGAATAAGTAATGCTATACCTAACATCGTCAAAATTAAGAGAAAATAAAAATTATTTACATCCTTGAACATTTCAGACTTTGGCAGGCAAATAATTAATACCATTCCATTATCTAATTTATTCACAAATGGTATATACTTTTTCTTGTGATAGGTTATATAAGTCGTTGCATATAATTTATCAGCACTCGTATACCAAGGGATTTCTTTTAAAGAATGTCCGGTAATAGTTTTATTATCAAGATAAGGGTCGGTTGTCGCAATTATAAAATCATCTTTTACATTTCCAAACAGTGCAAAACTATTTTTGATTTCCTTACCGCTTTTGTACATTGAGAATGTTTTTTCTACAGGTTTCATTTTGGAAACTTCATTAATTATTGAATCTAATTCCCAATCAACCGTAACTATCCCGACTAATTTTCCGTCAACATATATTCCGGTTCCAACAGTAACCATCATAGTATAACTCCCCATATTTTCGTAATAGGGCTTAGACCAAACGATATTACCTTCAGGTGTAACTTGGGAAATTATTTGCTTATACCATTCTTGATTAGGGTAATCATATTTTTCGCTTTCAAAATTTCTGTCAATTACAATTTTATTATTTTTATCTCTAAATGCATAAAAACAATTATATTTTCTTGACTTATCAATAATGTAAGGTTTAAACCAAATCCCGCCCCCTAAAGCTTGGGGGTAATTCTTAAAAACTTTTTCAATAACTCTATCAGTAAGATCATTACTTCTGTCGGTCTTATAATACAAACTTCCGATTAATGATAAACTTTTAAGACAGTCTTCTGAAGTTATAATTCTGTTTTTGATTTCCTGTACAAATGAACTCGCAGTTATGGAGAATTTATAATTCTGAACCATAAGTTGCTTTGTATTCATACGTGCAAAATAAACATGAAAAACAGATGCAAACATGAGGAAGGCAAGCATTAATATTATTATTGCAAGTATTTTTGATCTTAAAGTCTTAAACATTATTCAAATACTAAAAATTTATCAAAACCAACCATTTTAAAAGAATTTTTTAATTGTTCTGAAATACTTTTAATTTTTATAACACCACTTTGAACTTGTAATTGTTTGTATAATTCTAAAATGACTTTTAAACCAAAACTTGATATAAAAGTAATTTCGGAAAAATCAAGAGTAACCTCTATGATAGGATCCTCGCAATCTTCAATAAAATTTTTGATTTTTGAACCGTATTCAACTGCGTTATCTAAATCTAGTCTCCCAACAGCTGCTACATATAAACCGTCTAATCCTGTTCTTTTTAATTTTACATCCATGCCCAAAACCTCATTACTGTCATCCTGGTGATTGTCTCATAATTCATTATTTTTTGTATCCTATGTATAAAGTATTTATTGACAAAAATTTTGAAGCAAGATCAAATTCTATGCTAAGCATTATCTTTTAATAAATCTTTGTGATAACATGATTATAAGTTTTTATATTTAATTTTTAAGGAACTCAAGATATGTCAAAAGTAATGAAATCAATAATTGTTCTATTTGTAATAATTTTGTTTATAACAAATGTATCGTATTCAGCGGAAAAAGAAGTTTTACTAAAAACAACTTCTACTTGGGATAATACAGAATATAAAAAATTGAAAATTAAAACTCCTGAAGCTACCGTATTAAAGATTATAATAAATGTCAATGAAGAATTACCTATGCATAAACATGATTTAGTTAATATTGCTTATGTAAAAAAAGGTACTTTAACTGTTATTACTGATGAAAATAAAGAAATAACACTCCACGAGGGCGAAGTTTTACCTGAATTAGTAGGGAAATATCACTATGGTAAAAATACCGGTAATGAGCCGGTTGAACTTATTGTTTTTTATCTTGGAGAAAAACGAACCCCGTTATCTGTAAACAAATAATAAATGAAACCTTAAAAGGATAATAGAGTAATCAAACTTACAATGTAACACATTATTTGAACAGTTGTATATTTTTTCAAAGTTTCATATTTTACAAGTTTCCCTATTATAAAATGCGAAATTATGCATAAAAATAAAACAAGACTGTTCAGAAAATGCTTTGCAAAGAATCCATATATTAAAACTAAACTTAATGCTATTATATATAAAAGCATACATCCTATAATCAAATAACCGTATGCAGCCTTATTTTTTGGTTGTTTAAAATTATAAAAAAGTCCGATTAAAAGTATAACAACAGACAATAAATTTATAATAATTGCAGATGATAATACTATATACATACAACCTCTTTCTCTTTTTCAACAGAAACAAATTTGCACAAAAAATCTTTAACCGTATTCATTACAAATTCTTTTTCATTATCATATAGAACCATGTGATAACTGTCATTAAGTTCAACATATTGTTTAATTTCAGAGGAAATACCATCTAAAACAACTTTTGCACTTTTAGGACTCGATAAATTATCGTATTTTGAATGAATGCACAAAACAGGGCAATTCACATCTTTGAGATTTTTTCTGACATTTTTGGATAATTTTAAAAGCCCGTCAACACAGTTAAGAGGATAATTATCCATCCCAATATCAGCCTTTGCGGTAATTTTTGCTAAAATTTTTCTTGTCCTTTCATTTTTTATACCAAAACAATCATCTTCAGGAAAAGTAAAATAAAATCTAACGATTGTACTCAAAGCAAAAGGCAAAAATGATATTGTCCATGGAATACAGAAACCGTCTAAAAACAAAGTTGTAGAAAGAGCAACAACACCTGTTATATCTTTATTATGTTCAGCCAAGTAAATAGCCATAGCAGCACCCAAACACAAACCTGACACAAAAAATTGATTATAATCTTTGCGTAAATTATCATACTTTTTTTGTGCAAATTTGCACCAATCCTGCCATGTTACGGTTTCTATTTCACTAATTCTATCTCCATGTCCGGGAAACGAATAACAAAAAACATCATAACCGCATTTAAACAGAAATTCACCGTATTTTTTCATTTCAAACGGACTTCCTGTTAATCCGTGAAACAACAAAACAGCCCTTCTGTCTCGTTTATTTTGATTTTCTATATGAAGAAATTCAAAATCTATATTATTTGCCACTACGACAACCTCGTAAACAGTTGATCAATAAGGTCTATCGCCATATCAATTTCCTCATAGGAAATTGTAACAGCAGGAACAAGAGTAATTGAATTATTATAGTGGCTTCCTTTGTTAAGGATAATACCGCATTTTCTTCCTCTGTAAATCAAATCGCCTTTAAGACCTTCAGCCAAAATATCATGACAGAGTTTTGAATCAGGTGTATAGCCATCTTCAGTTACACATTCAATTCTCAAAGCAAGACCTAAACCATCAACTGCTCCGATTCTTTTGTGTCTTCTTTCTAAAGTTTTCAATCCGTCAAGGAAGTATTTACCCTTATTTGCAACTTGAGTTTCAAAATCTTCTTCTTCAAAAGTTTTCATAACTTCGTATCCTGCTCTCATACCGATAGGATTATTGCAGAATGTCGAATGAGTTCTGCCGTTTGGCCACACTTCAGGATTGATAATTTCTTCTCTTGCCCACATGCCGGCAAGCGGATTGAGACCGTTTGTCAATGATTTCCCAAACGTAATAACATCTGGTTTAACATCAAAATGTTCTATAGACCACAATTTACCTGTTCTATAAAATCCCATTTGAATTTCATCGGCGACAAAAAGCACTCCGAAATCATCAAGAACTTTTTTGAGTTCTTTAAAGTAGCCTTTCGGAGGGACAATATAACCACCTGAACCCTGAACCGGCTCTACAAAGAATGCACCAAATGCACAATCTTTTGAAGAATGATCATACAATCCTGCACAATTATCTTCAAATTCACGTCTTAATTGTTGTACGCAATAATAATTGCAGGAATCACATTTTTTGCCGTAAGGACATCTAAAACAATAAGGATACGGAACAAAATGTGCTTCGTCACCAAAATGCCCGAACGGCTTTCTGTATCTGTAACCGGCAGTTAAACAGCTTGCACCAAGTGTCCTTCCGTGAAAGCCGCCAAAAAATGAAAATACTCTGTTTTTGTGAGTATAATTTCTGACAAGTTTTAATGCATCTTCTGTTGCCTGTGAACCTCCAACATTATACTGGACACGACCTTTATAACCAAATCTTTCTATATTTGCTTTTGCAATCTTTTCAGATAACAAAACTTTATAATCATATAAAAAATGGGATGAAATTTGAGGCAATGTGTCTATTTGATCAACAACAGCATTTCTTATACGTTCGTTTTTATAGCCCAAATTGCAGGATGCAAACCACATTTCCAAATCCAAATACGGAGTATCGTTAGAATCGTACATATATACCCCGTTACAATCTTTAAAAATTTTTGGAACCGGATCTGCATAAACTTTATCCCCGTGAGAGCAGTATTCCTTACCTATTTCACGCAATTGATCATCCGTATACTCAATTCTTTCAGTTAATTCATTTTCACTAATATTTTCTAATTTGGTTTTAATTTCTAATACACTCATTTTCCATTCCTATTCAACAATGCTATTCTTATTTTTATAATTCTATCTTACTACTAAAATATAAAAAATATTTTTTTTTGCGATTTATATTACAAAAGTGTAAAATTTATTGCATTTCGTAATAAAGGATAAAAGATTCTTCCGAACTCAATTTTACACGACCGCCGTGAATAGGTACAAATAAAAAGCCTGCAACATAAAAAGTAATATTACCTGCCTGATATAAAGGGTAAACCCAAATCGAACGATTTGCACCGTTTTTAGAAACTGAACCATAAAGATTTATTTCTTTACCTTCATTTTCTATATAAAAATTGCCAATTTTTAAACTTTCAGGAGTTCCCATTTTATCAGAGGCAGAAATGGTCTCGACTCTGCCAAAAACTTTCGTTCCTTTCTCAAACTTTTTGCCCATAATTTCACAATCATGAGTAGTCAAAAACTGAATTATTGAACCTTCAAGAAGTCCTTTTGTAGATTTTAGTCGACTTGCAAGTTGTACATGAACCGGAATCTGCGGTTTTGTAAAATCGTATTTTGTTTTTGGTTTAATATGCCGAACATTTGATAAATTAATTTGTTTTTCAAGAAAATAATCATCGAAATATTCTTTTTTAGGCAGGGCTATATTTGATGCATTAGAAATATAATCACTGTCAATTAATTCATCTTCTATCGGAATATAGTGATATTCGCCTTTTTTATAAATACCTAATTTAAACAGAGATCCACTACCATCAGAATATATTGCAGGGTCTAAAAGTTCATCTTTAATTGATTCTGTATTTTGTCCAAATACAGGCATACAAAATATTATTAATGCTAAAATTAAAAATAGTTTTTTCATATTAGTATTTGTAATTAACTTTTTTAGTAGAACCAGATTTCACTTTTTGTAACAACAACATGCGGTTATTTCTTGATGTGAGCAAAAAGTTTTGATAGTAGATGTTATCTTTGTATTCATTTTCAACAAGAATTGACGGATATTTTGTATAAATGTATTCATAAATAAGCATCATTCTTCGTGAAACAAGTGTGTGATTGGATAATATATCATATCTGTATTGCTTCCCAATTTTATTTAAAACTGTAATTAGTGCAAGCGGATTATATCCTGCGTTGACCATAAAATCAACTGCGTTTTTGTCAGCTTTGAGGTCATATTTATTAGGTGCTACCCAATAATTTAAAATTGAAATATATCCTCTTAATGCTCCATCGTATGTATCGACTCCGTGAGCAAGAGAATGACTTAAAATTGCAGCAAGCTCATTATCGTCATCAATATAAGGAATTACTGACGGTTTAACCCATACTATTCTATTAACAGAACTTACATCGGTCCAAATATCTCTTGTGTAAACTCTGTTTATTGCCATAAACATAAATCTTTTTTCTATTCGGTTAGAGTTCAAGATTTTAAATCCGACTTCATTCATTCGTTCCTGCAATTCGTTTGTGGTTTTTACATCCCACGCATAAGACGGTTTTGCAAATGAAATAACCATAATAAAAATAATTCCGATTATAAATAATATTTTTCTCATCATAAAATAACCTCATCTAACTTCTCTACAATATTACTAAAAGTCTCAAAATAGTAATGTTTTATTAATTTTTTTTCACAATACTCATGCAAATTTTTTGATGCAAAGAGAATATCAGCTTTTTTTGCTATACATAAATCACTCGTTCCGTCACCTATATAGCAAAAAGATTTCTCTTTAACCTTTTCGCATTTGCACATTCCGGCTTTTTTATCGCACTTTTCGTTGTAATATGGAAATTCAATATTGAACTTGCCGTTTTCGTAAATAAGCTTATTAGCATAATACGGGATATCTAAATTATAGCGTTCAAGAACTTTTTTAATAAAAAAATCAAATCCGTCACTCAAAATTGTTAATTTAATATTTCTTGATTTCACATAATCAACAAAATCTAAAAAATAATCATCAATTTCAATTGAATTAATATAATCACCCAATTGTTCTTGAGAAACATTTTTAAGCAAACCAACCTGAATTATTGCATTTTCTCTTGATGAGATTTTACCCTCTATCCATAATTTTTCAGATTCCATCCAATTTGGGGCATACATCTCGAAGAAACCGTTTACAGAATCTCTTTTTGTAATTGTTCCGTCAAAATCACAATATATTGTATCAATCTTTTTCATATTCACCTTTACTTATTTAACTTCTTTTAGTGTAAAGTTAACTTTGCCATTATTTATATCGCCATTCAATTGAATTCTATAATAATTTGTGTGCCTCTCATCACTGATTATTGCAGGAACTTTTGCAAATTTTGATTGGTACGTATCCTTAGATTTTTCAGGTCTGAATACAACTTTTAGAATCAAACTTAATGGGACATGGAAGATTCTTATCCCTTTCGGGGCATCTTTACTGTATTTCCAAAATAACTGTAAATCCGCAAGTTGTTTTTCCATTTCATAATTGCCTTCCAAATACACTGCGGACAGTTCATGCCATGTTGTAATATTGATATTATTTATTTCCGTATTGTGAACATCAAATGAGCCTTTTATATCATCTTTCATAAGATCTTTTTGCGTTAAATCAAAATTAGTTATTTGGGATAATTTATATTTTGATTTTTTTAACATAAATTCTGCATCGCCGAGTTTCGGCAAAAAACCTTCTTTAACTTCAAATAGACAATGAACATCTAAAAATCTAAACATATTTTTTGCATCAATATCTACTTTGGCATTTGCAATACCTTCTATTTGGTCTTTTAAATTAAGCGTCATCTCAGCAGCTTTGTTTGAATTGATATTTTTAGCTTCAAATGTCATTTTTGATAGATCTTTTGCAAAATCATAAACTCCACTTGCATTTACCGTACCATCTGCAAAATTTAGTTCTTGCATTGTGAAATCAAATACATTATTTTTCATACTCCCCAACAGTTTTACATTTTGAAGTACAAATTTTTCTCTTTTAATTTCATTAATTATTATTTCCCAATTATTAATAGTAATAGCAAAGTCTTTTATTTTTTTTGTAATCTCATTTGGGTCTATTTTTTTATTCTTTTTATGGGTATCAGGCGTCGTTTCAAGAACAAGTTTATCTAAAAACAACTTCATATTATAAATCAGCGTATCTCCCCAAATATTATTTTTCATATTCAAGTCTGCGGTGTATTTTTCACCTTTAAATAAACCATTTGATGTTACATTAAGTACACCATTTTTTGATACAACATGTGCCTGATCAATACGGAAAGCTTGATGTCTTGCTTTTATTATGTCAAAATTCCCCAGAACCTGGTTATTTTTAAAATCATATTTTAAATCACCTTTAAACTCTCCCCCTCTTATCTTCTCTCCAAAAGAACCGATTACTGAAGCTGGAGCATATCCATTGGTACGAACAGTAAGGTATTGAGGGACAAATTTATCAGGGTTTGTTTTATCAATATTTTTTATAAATAAACCGTCACCAAAAAGAATAACATTTTCTTTATTTGAGTCTGAATAAGAATATTTATATTTTTTTAAGTACAAATCGTTATCGTCTTTAAAAGTATTACCAAATATTTTTCTTTGATAATCTCTTAATCCCAAATAAAAAGAGTTATAAATTAAATCACTTTTTGCAGGAATATCTATATTATAATATACGTCAGGTTTTTTATTTTTTATTTTATAAACTAAACCAGCATTAACAGAATTCAATATAATAAGATTAGGAACGAAATCAAATTTTTTGGTTAACGTAGTTTTCATTGTTCCAATAACTTCTTTTTTTGAAGGAGTCAATAAATCTGTAATATTGAGAGTGTGTATAACTTTTTCTTTCCCTAATATACCAACTGCAATCGAATCAACTTTTTGCCCTCTGAAATTAAAAACCGCTTCTTTAAAAAATAAAGGAATATCAAACCATATTGCATTTGCACTTAAGTTATTCCCAATACAAGTTCCCCAAATACCATCTTTATTTAATTTAAGGTTTACGTTGGCAGTTCCTTTAAAATTTTTAAAATTTTCAATAAACTTTCTGGAAGGGTCTTGTGATTTTTGAATATGCAATATTATCGGCATAATTTCTGATACCGGTAGTTTATCACCATTTATGGCAAGATCCGGATATCTGTTTTCATCAACTATAATTCCGTCTAAATATAGGTGTGAATTTCCTAATGATATTTTAAATTTATTTGCCTTTAATTCATTTTCTACAACTTGCAAAGAGCCTGAATCACCCAATTTTACTGTTTGTTTTAAAAATGGAGTATTAATTATTGCTTTTAACTTTATAAAGTTATCATCGGTATCTATATTTTCTACATTAATAATTACTTCGTCATATTTTAAAACAATATCTTGTATATGAATTTCAGGGATACTATTAAATTCTAATTTTCCCCTTTTCTTTTTCTCATCTTTTTTGAATTGTTTTAAATAATTTACGTCAATAAATATGTTAGTTGCACT
Organism: bacterium; assembly: GCA_017471365.1. GTDB lineage: Bacteria > Cyanobacteriota > Vampirovibrionia > Gastranaerophilales > Gastranaerophilaceae > Zag111. The sequence continues at coordinate 17,086 of JAFUUC010000049.1, read as the reverse complement.
AACTAATGTTAGATGTTTTTGTAATAACTTATATTTTAGTGAAACATTTTTAATATTAGCAACAGTAACATTTTTGCTTTTTGCATCAATACTATCAATATTTAAAACGATATTAAGTTTAGGAGATATTTTTAAATTTAATCCTGTAATATTTGTTTCTATTCCTGTTTTATTGTTAATTAAGGATTGCAATTTATTTATTGCGGTTTCACTGTTGATTATTGTCGGCAATACATATACTATCCCAAGATAAAAAGCAATTACGAGTAGTAATAAAGCTCCAAAAGTTATTTTAAAAATCTTTTTCATGTAATGTATTATTTCATAAAAATAATTTTACGTATATTAATATTTTTGTGCTACAATAAAACAGGAATTAAAGAATAGGAGTTTATATGGGAAACATTATACAAAAGATTAGCAACTCGCAAAACATTATATTTTTGATTGGTATTATTATTTATGGCATTTGTCTATTTACAATAACAGATATTGCGTTGATGTTATTTGTAACTTATGTTATAGCTTGTGCATTAAATCCTTTTGTTGATAAATTAGAAAAAAAATTCAAAAGGAATATTGCAGCTGCTCTTGTATTTGGAGGATTTGTGTGCGGCTTATTGTTGATGTTTCTACCGATTATAATTATTGGTGGAAAAGAATTAGCACATCTTGCCGTTCAATATCCTCAATATGTTGATCAAATAAAAGATTATGTTATTAATTCGCCTGTTGTTCAGGAGTTTGCAAATTCAGGCGGTCTTATGGCTTCAATTACAAATATTTCTAAAGGCGGATTATATTTGTTTGTGTCAATGATTTTCACATATTTCTTAATGGTAGACCGAGATAAACTTTTAAATACTGCTTTAAGATTTTTCCCTAAAAGATCAAGAGAAAGAATTAAAGAAATATATGATCTTTCAGAACAAAAACTCAGCAGATTTGTTTCAGGTCAATTTATTGCTTCCGCAAGTGTTGGCTTGATTGTTATTGTTGGTCTTCTGTTCTTAAAAGTTGATTCTGCCATCATATTGGGTTGTGTTTCTGCTGTTTTAGATATTGTTCCTATTATCGGACCTGCAATTGCTTTAGTCATTTGTATAGCAGTAGTGTATAAACTTGGATGGACTGTTGTTATACTTACTGCAATAATATTTTTATTAGCACAAGTAGTGGAAAATAATGTTGTAAAACCTTACGTTTTTGGTAAATTTATGGATCTTCATCCAATAGTAATTTATATATTCTTATTTGTTTGTGCAAAATATTTTGGAGCTGTCGGTGCAATTTTTGCCCCTGCAATAGCCGCAGATACTTGTGTATTCATTGAAGAATTATATTTGAAAAACATGGATAAAGAGATAGAACAATAAAAAAGAGGTTAATTTTTTGGTTATTGTTTACTACTAACCTTGGCTATTTACAATTTATTAACAGTTGTTTATCCTACGAATTAGGAAACGGAGGAAATTAAAAATGAAAAAACTATGTTTAATTTTATCAATTGTATTTGTCACATCTTCACTTGCATTTGCGGCTCCAAATGTAGGCTTCCAGGACGGAACAAACAACAAAGTTACTATTACCGAGGCATTGAAAATGAATGATGACAGCTATGTTACAATCCAAGGTAATATTATAAAAAGAGTTTCTGATGATAAGTACATTTTTAAAGATTCAACAGGAACAATGACTGTAGAAATAGATACTGAAAAATGGGCCGGACAATCCGTTAATATGACTGATAGATTAGAATTGACCGGCGAAATTGAGAAAAAATTTAATTCTACTGTTTTAGATGTAGATACTGTGAAAATAATTAAAAAATAAATTAGATAATCTATAATTCAATAATTTTCTTCTGCTCAATATTCAAATACCCTTCCGGACAGTGAGTTGAGCAGTAGATTGTTTTATTGTCTCTGACAAAATCACGGACTCTGTCCAATGTTTCTCTTGCTTTTGCTTTATCCTCAAAAACAACAGAGAGTTTTTATTTATTAAATAGTTACTTATTTACCCTTTCAAATGCAGTTTTTGGCATACCGCAAAGTGGACATTTGTAATCATCCGGTTCTTGGTCTAAATCACCAACATATTCAAACCCGCAAATTTTACATACATAAACTTTTTTGTCTTCGTTTACCTCTGCATTTCCCCCTGCGTATCTGTCAATAATTGCCTTCGTAACTTCGCCATGGTGTTTTTCCTGAAGTGCAAATTCTCTTACCTGTTCTACTGCTTCTTTATCCACACCGAGTTCGGCAAGTTTATCTGCTAATTTATTTACGTTGCCTTCGCCTTTGTATTCGGCTTTTGAAAGACCTCTAACCATATCCCAAAATGTTTTCTCGTCATACGGATATCTGCCATTCAATGATGCATAAAAAGCACCATGATTTGTTTCTTGATTGCCAAGTTCAATAAATTCTTTTGCAACATCATCAAGTCCAAATTTTTCTTTTGCAATTTTAGCGAGTGCATAATACATAGCACCACCGACTGCTTCTCCTGTTGCTAATTGTGCGATTTGTTTTTCTAATTCTGTTCCTTTTGTTTGTCCAAATATGCTCATATATTTCTCCTATATTTGTTTTTGATGTCTAATCTACTTTATTATATATTTTTCTTAGTTTACAATAACATAAATAAATATATTTGTTTGCTATAATTAAAATAATTAAAAGGAGTAAATATAAATGAAAAAAGTTATTATTTTAAACGCAGGTCCAAGAAAAAATTTCAATACGGCAAAGATGTTAAAAGAAGCTCAAAAGGGAGCAGAGCAGGCAGGTGCAGAAGTTGAATATTTTAATCTTTACGATTACAACTTTTTAGGTTGCAGGAGTTGTTTTGCCTGCCAAAGAAAAGGAAGTACAACAGAAGGTATTTGTGCAATAAAAGATGATATTAAACCGATTTTAGAGAAATGTTTAAACGCTGATGCGATAGTTATAGGGACTCCTGTGTATTTTTCTTATCCGACAGGAGTATTCAGAAGTTTTATGGAAAGATTATTATTCCCAAATCATACCTACATGGTTGATAAAGAAAATGGCGGTTTGAAAAGACGGTTAAATAAAACAATTCCAACAGGGATAATTTTTACTATGAACTGCCCGGAAAATATGGCTAAAGATGTAAATTATCCTGTGCTTCTGGGTGAGAATGTAAATGTGTTTAATCACATAATGGGGTATGCAGAAGTTTTATATGCCTATGACACATACCAATTTGCTGACTATTCAAAATACAACATAGATTTATTTGATGAAAAATATAAAGCAAAACATAGAGATGAACAATTCCCGAAAGACTTAGAAAAAGCCTTTGATTTAGGTAAAAGATTGGTCAATGAGTAAAAGGATAAATATAAATGAAATGGTTAATGTTATTATTAGCAGGAATATTTGAAGTCGTTTGGGCTATTGCTATGAAATACTCAAACGGCTTTAGTATACCCATTCCTTCTATAATTACCGCCGTAACATATATTTTAAGTGCAGTATTTTTAGCACTTGCTCTCAAAAATTTACCACTGGGTATGGCTTATGTTATGTGGGTCGGATTTGGAATAGTCGGGACAATAATTTTAGGTGTTTTGCTTTTCCATGAAAAATTAACTCTGTTACAGATACTTTCAATAATTTTAATAATAATCGGGGTTATAGGTTTAAAACTTTTTGCAAAACAATAAGTTAATTTTTATTTACCTATGTTATTCATCCCTTGCAAGCTGTTTTTTCAACATTTTAGGTAAATCGCTATATTTATAACCTATCATCATAGTTATAGTTTTTTGCATAATAACAAAACAAACAAACATAAATAATACACCGATTAAATAATCCATACCTGATAAAATCTGATTTTTGATTAAATAAGTAAATAAAACTACTGTAACAGCAGCTTGAATTTCAGCAGTTACAAATCCGGGAGAGTATAATTTAGGACATCTGAAAAGTTTAATTGCAAATATATGAACCAATCCTTCAAATAAACCTAAAAATGCGATAGGTAAAATTGTAATTGGATATTGGTACAAAATAAAAGGTGTAATGGTAAATGTTAAAAGTAAAATACTTGTTGGGATTCTACTTGCTCGTTTCATTTCAGGGTTAATATCAACTTCAATCATTTTTGCAATCATATCCGCAAATCCGCCGGGATATGACATTTCTTCCCATTCGTGCAAAATAAATAAGAAAATATAAACAAGTACAAACTTTTGAATAACTGATAAATCGCCCATAATTCCCGCAATTACAAGAATTAACATCGAAATAACCGTATAAATTTCTAATGCATAGTATTTAATAAATTTTATCATACAAAACCTCTAAAGCCCCTCTATATAATTGTAATACAAAATCTATGATAATTAGTTTATATTAACTTTTTTATCATTTCGCAGCTCGACGAAATTTTATTTAAACTATAGTTTTTACTTCTTGCATAAATTTTTCCAAAATTTCAACGGCATCACCGACAAGTTCTACACAAGGACGTTTTTTATAATATTCATTGGTTCTTGGAGCTGGAATCGGAGAATTTGAATTTTCAATTCCATTTAAAAGTTCTCTACAAATAATACTTCCATTCTTGTCTTTAAACCTTTTTGCAAGTTCTTGGACAATTTTATACTGTTCAGCTTTGTTATCCGAATTAGAAAATGCCAATCCGGCAGCCATAAACATTCCGCTAACCGTACCACAAACTTCTCTCATTCGTCCCATTCCGCCACCAAAAGAAGATGAAATTTTTATTGCCGTTTCAAAATTCAGTCCCAATTCTTCACAAAATACTCCTAAAACAGCCTGAGAACAATTATAACCCTGTTTAAATAACTCTTTTGCTTTTTCTACTTTTTCACTCATTTTCGTACAATTCCGGCTTATATTCTAGCACAAAATAAAAAAACATATTGCATAATTTTGAATCAAATTTATAATATAATTGTTACATTACAATTGTACAGGAGGAATTATCGTGGGTAAAAAAGTTTTAATTATTTCATCCAGCCCAAGAAAAGGTGGAAATTCAGATATTTTATGTGATGCAACTTTAAAAGGTGCCATTGAAGCAGGGCATGAAGCTGAAAAAATATTTTTACGAGATAAAAAAATCAATTACTGTACCGGTTGCAGATTTTGTAATACAAATGATTACACAAAATGTTCTCAACAGGATGACATAAATGAATTAATGGATAAAATGGAAAATTCAGATGTAATAATATTTTCAACACCTATTTATTTTTACTCAATATCGGGGCAAATGAAGACATTCATTGACAGAATGTGTTCAAGGTATACTCATCTTTCAAACAAAGAATTTTATTACATAATGACCGCAGCTGATTCTTCACAAAGTGCCATTCAATTTGCATTAGGCGAATTTAACGGTTTAATGGCTTGTTTAGAAAATCCTATAGAGAAAGGTTACCTATTTGCCGGTGGAGTTTGGCAAAAAGGAGAAGTTGAAAGTACCCGTTATATCCAGCAAGCATACGAATTAGGAAAAAATATATAAATAAACATATTAAAAAATAAGGAAAACACCATGAATAAAATTGAACGTAACAAAGAATTGATGCAAAAATTTGAAAAAATGATAAATACTGCGGATGATAATTTGGCAGAAGAATTAATTGATTCTAACGCGTCATTTTATACCCCTGCAAGTCCGGAGCCTTTATACGGCGGCAAAGGGTATTTATCGGTTGTTCATTGGATGAGAAAAGGATTTTCAGACGTTCAATGGCACATTAAAGATATGGTTGCAGATGAAAAAAAAGTTGCCGTTCACTGGGATTTAACTGGAACTCATGACGGAGAATTTATGAACATTGCACCAACATGGAACAAAATTTCTGTTAGCGTGATGAATTTTTATTATTTTAATGATGAAGGTAAAATCACAAACGACATAGCCGCAGAAGGAATGATTGGGATTTTTCGTGGAATAGGAATGATTAAATAATTAAAGATTTAGTGAATGGGAAAATAATTCAGCAACCTTTTTATTATATTCTCTACCATCATCTTTTGCGAAAAGATTTTCCCAATGACTTTGAGAGGTTCCGTCAGTTGAATATGAAGGGTTAGACATCATAAGGTGGTGTGTGTTTGTATCGTATCTTAGAGGGAAAATATCTTCCATTTGCATAAAGCTTGCAAGTTTATCACTAGGATATTCATAGCCAAACAGCGAATTATTCACTCTGTTAAGTCTAGATTCATAGGTTCGTCCGCCTTCGTCGTTATCATTAGAAACTTCTATTCCGGGAGAATAATTTTTTGCATACTTAAAATGAATAGCCGCATTTTTTACAACATCAAAATCATCCGGTTCAATGAAGCCCGTACCAGTTGACAAACCTAAATTCTCATAACGGGCAAAGTCATCCGTACTTTTTTCACCGACAAAACTAAGGTGGGTTTTACCCGTTCGACTTCTTATTTCGTGAATGATATATTGCATCTGATTATAATCAGGTAAAGCCCCCACTCCTGTATAATTACCCATATCGTACCCGCCAATATGTTTGGCAGAATCTATAAAAATTGCTTCAAATCCATTATTTACAAGATCAACATGCTCTTTTAAAAACAGTTCAACATGCACAGGATTATCCCACCTAAAGTTTGTATCACTTCCATCTCGCTGAACCACTTTTATTTGATCCGCGGATATAACTGTTCTAAAACCCGTTTTCAAACCATGAAAATTTGCCAAATTGTTGAATGCCATAAATTGTTCACTTGGAGAAATTTTATCTGCAATATCAAAATCTATAATATTTTGACTGTAACTACCACCCAATTTTATTCCATATATTGAATTTTCCTCCTCGGCAGGCTTATTATAACCATCTCCATATATATTAGGGAAAATTTGAGATAAAATTACACAATTTGCCCAGCTTTTTGCAGAAGGCGGAATTGCCGGTAATAATTTTATTGTACTTAAAATACCGTTCCTCGTTTTATTATCAATCATTTGAGCAATTGCACGGTTATTTATCTCTATATAATTGGCATTCACCCCCCATTTATCACCATAATCAGGAGTTTCTACATTATTTGGATATTTTTCATAAAATATTCCGTCCTGACTAAGCGTAACAAGCGATTCAACAGCCTGTTTTATACTTCTGTTTAATAATTCTGAAGGAACAATGTCTGCAATCCATTTCCTCATCCCAGAAATATATTGATGATCTATTGTCCAATTATCAGTTTTAAGATTTACTGATTCTCCTAGTGATTTTAACAATTTATTTACAACGTTCATACCGGTATTTTAAAATTTCTACATCATTTTTTAATTACCAAATATGAGTATTATTCGTAATTTTTATTATTATATTTAACAATATACTTAAAAACCTTGACTTTATTTGAAAAATAAGTCATAATATGTGTGTATGGTCTTTAACAAGTGCCTGAAGCGGTTATAAACATGAGGAATTATGAATGGGAAAACGAGGATTCACTCTTGCGGAAACGTTGATAACACTGGGTATTATCGGTGTTGTAGCGACAATGGTTATTCCAACTTTGCACGCTCATATTAGAATTTTAAAATATGCAACTCAGCTTAAAAAAGACATTGCGACTCTGAAACAAGTTGCTATTGGCGGATTAGCGATGAATGGTTTAAGCTACAGAGATGCCGCAGAACCTTGTACCGCAGATGGAGCGAATGACACTTCCGACGAAGTTTTGACATTATGTGCCTTATTTAACGACACACTAACCGCAAGTTTGTATGTAGAAGATGCTTCAACATTACTAACTGACAAAAATATTCAATACAAAGTTACTAAAGCAGCAGAAGGTTCCGGTCTAGACTACCTACCGGAAGATGGTGTACCTGTAGGATACCATGCATACATGCTTGCAGACGGTTCGATGTTTGTGTTCCCTGAAGATGCGGCTAATTGCACCAAAGAGGTATCTATTTGTCAAGGTTGGATCGATGTAAATGGTTCATCAATGCCGAATAAGGAAGTTTCTTGTGACGGAGGGAATGCAAATGCAAGTGATTGCAGCGTTTCAGACAACTTAAATTATCTTACGGATATATATCCTGTAAATTTCTACGATTGCACAGTCGAACCTTCAACTAAAGCCGGCAGATATGTTCTTATGGCTTCAAGATACAGTAACATTGATCGCAGCGGCAAAACAAATAATTCAACAGAAACAGAACCGGAACCTGAAGGAGATTAGTGATTATATCCAATTACAGGTCGGGAATTTTTATCCTTATATAATTCTTCTTTTATCTTAAATCGTTCTCTTTTTTGTACAGGAATAAGAAAGTCCTGTGCGATGATATTTCTGTAGCCTTCTTTTCTCGCAATTTTAGCAGCATCATCTACAAGGATTGATATATCTCTGTTAGAAAAACCTTTTGTCATTAATACGACTTTACGGAGTTCCTCTGGATTTGAAGCAAGAGCCTGACCTTTTTTCCTTTTATTCAAGTGAATTTGTAACACTTTTTCTCTTGTTTTATCATCCGGAAGACCAATATAAATCATATCATCCATACGACTTTTCACAGCATCATCTACCATATCAAACAGATTTGTCGCACCTAAAATAATAACATTGCTACTTCTGGAATCTTCTATTATTTGTAAAAGTGTACCTACAAGTTTTTGTGTTTCCTCGCTATTGCCCTTTGTATCACGTTTTGATGTCATCGCTTCCATTTCATCTATTGCAAGAAATACCGGTTTCCCCGTTTCTTTAGCAATTTTTTTAACGTATTCATATGCTTTTTGGACATTTAATGATGAACCGTTTACATATATAGATCCGGATTTACCTACTTTTAGCTTAAATAGTGGAACACCTGCTTCCATAGAAAGGGCCTCCATTATAGATGTTTTTCCACATCCCGGTGGTCCGTAAAAAAGTTCTCCACGAGGTGCTCGCAATCCATATTCAATTTCATCACGCTTTGCTTGTTCTGGATTATTTAGCGGTTCCAGAATTCTATCTCGCAAAAGTTCTTTAACATCCTCTAAACCGCCCAAACTTTCAAATCCCCTTGGAGAATAATCATTTGGCTCAAATTTCTCAACATAATTACAAGTTTCATTTTTAGATTTCGCAGTTGTAGCTGCATTATTTTGTGTTGCAGAAGTTTTTGTTTCTGCCTTTGAATGAACTTCATCAATTAGATCCTTAAATTCTTCACCTGTTTCGAGACCATCAACAACTTCTCGAAGCCAGTGTAATTCATTTTTAATCTTTCTTTTTTTTATTTCAGATTTATAACCTTCAATTTCGGTTTTTCGGTAATTTAATTGTGGAAAACGTTTATCAATTTTGCCAGCAATCATAATTTTTGTGGTTACAAAAATATCCTGATATGTTTCCATCAATTCATATTGACGATTATTTTCAGCTTTTCTTAAATTATCTTCCAGCTCATTACAAAACCTGTTAACTCTTAAAAGAGTTTGTGATAACTCTTTATTGCCTTTATTCCGTTCAAGTTTTTGATTTACAGTATCATTGAGCTGTTTATTATATCCAAAATTAATTGTACTTGTTATTCCAAATATTTTCATAATTTTACCATTTATGATAGTAATAAAATTCATAAAAATTTTTCTAAATAATTAAAAAAGGAAAATTTACATTACTTCACAACAAATTTGTAGTAAAATATGATTATGAAAGCCGGGACGAACTTTAGTTTTTTAAAAGATATTGATAAAAATTTATATGAAATAATTACAGAAGCTGAAAATCTGTATCGCGGAGAATTTTTTGAACAAAGTATTACTCAAACAAGACGCTTTGGAGAACATATTTGCCGTAATGTTCTAGGGCAGCATAGAACTACAGAAATAACTTTTGATGAAATGCTTGCAACATTGAAAGATAAAACTGGTGGATCTGAACAAGAAAAAGAATTTATTAACGATCTTTATTTTTTAAAAAAACAGGGAAACTCCTCAGTTCATTCCGGCACAGTTAAAAAAGATGCAATAGTAGCTTTAGAATGTCTCCAAAGAGCATTTGAAGCCGGTCTTAACTATGCTGTTTATAATAAAAATGCACAAAATTCTCTGTTAACTTTAAATTATGATATCGATCTTCTTGTAACCGGTAAAAAATCGAAAAAAACATTGCAAGAAAAGTATCTTGAAGAAAAACAGAAAAATACCACCACTAAATTTAAACCTAAAAAAACATCCTCAAAAACTACTAAAAAATCTAAAAAACAAGTGTCATCAATGAAATCAATTTCTCAAAAATCCGGAGTTTCTTTATTTTGGATTATTGTCGGCATATTTTTAATAATCACACTCTGTACGGTATTATTTTTATTTATTTAAAATTTTTTTCAAGTCTTTTTCGACTAACCTAAATACTTCAAACCAGCTTTCAGGACTTTTCTGGTAATAGATTTTTACGCTATCATACCAATCACATTTTGACAAATCTGTGTGCCAACGCCAGTTATACAAATAAGGAAGCAATACAAAACATTTTTTACCCATTGCCCCCGCCAGGTGTGCAAGTGATGTATCATTACAAATGATCAAATCTAAATTTTCAACTGCCGCTGCCGTATCAGAAAAGTCACCAAAACTCGGAGCTAAGTCAATTACACTGTATCGGGATCGAATTTTTTCAAATTCTTCAGATCCTTCGTAAGTTTGACAGGAATAAAATTGAGTTCCTTCTATTCCAAATAAAGGGAAAAAGTCCTCCACATTAAGTACTCTATTTTTTTCATAATAAGTATTTCCCTGCCATTTAATCCCAATTTTAAATTTATCATTATTAAAAAAAATATTTTTGAATTTTTGAGTTTTTTCAACATTTGCTCTAATATATCCATCATCATGATGAATAAACATTTCATCTCCACTTTTGTCTAAAATATACGGAATACTCAAAAATGGTATATGATAATCAAAATAAAATTCGCTTTCAGGGCAAAACAAATCCATTATTTCTGCACCATAAGAATTTTCTCGGAAAAGATTTACAAGTTCTTTCTGGGGTTTAAATATGACTTTTTTACATTTAGAAACAAGTTCAGGCATAAAACGATAAAACATTAAAATATCACCAAAACCTGCTTCATAATATGTATAAAGAACCTTATTCGATAAATCTTCTCCTTTCCAAAGCGGTTTTTTTTCAACCAGAGTAGGATATGTTTTATATTGAGACATTATTGCACTTTGTTTGCAAAGTCTTGATTCAAAACATTCAAGACCATTTTTGTAATCTTTAGATTTCATATAAGCAAGAGAAAGAAAATACTCAGATTCCCAATCATCCGGTTTTAATTCTATAGCTTTTTTATAAGCTTCTATAGCTTTGTGCGGATTATTTTGTGCTATGTAAACAGCTGCCAGATTAAAATAAGCCTCATGACTTTCCGGTTTCAAATCAATAGCTTTATAATAAGCTTTTTCTGCTTTATCTAATTCGTTATTGTTTTTGTATGCCATTGCAAGATTAAATCTGTTTTCATAATTATCGCCTTTACCGGAAATCAAATTTCCATAATACTTTATGGCAGCAGGAAAATCACCTTTTTTTAGATAAAGTTGAGCAAGATTACTGATATAATAAATAAGTGGTCTTATTTCAATAGCTTTAAGAATACAATCTTCTGCTTCATCAAACCTTTCAGCCTGACAATACAACACTCCGAGTAAATCCCAAACTTCATCATTTTCAGGTTCAGACTTGAGAATTTCTTTGTACAAATCACATGCCTGAGTCAGTTGCCCGTTTCTATGCATTGAAAATGCTGATTTAAATTTTTCAGATTGAACCATTATAACTGAATACCAATAACTTTAAACACATCATTTATATGAAACAAATTATACTGAAAAACAAGCCCAACAAGGGTACCCACTACGACAAGAGTTGCAATAATTAAAGCCGTATCTTTTTTATCGCCATTTCTCCTAAGCAATACTAAAATACCTAACCCTCCCGATGTACATAGCCCTGCAAGTAAAGATCCAATGCTTATCGTATTTTTTACAAACAACATTGCAAGCATTACAGATATCGCACAGTTAGGAATTAATCCTACTAAAGATACCAAAAACGGCTGCAAAGGGGAATTTATTAAGAAATAATTTGCAAAAGCTTCTTCTGTTCCAACTCTTGAAAGCAAGAAACTCAAAACAATTGAAATTCCCAAAATAAATACAAAAATATTTAAAGTATGCTTCAATGGATGAATCCAAAAATCTTTTGTATGAGCCGCATTCACAAGATGATGATGACAACAACCTTCTTCATGTTTAATTTCTTCATCAACAGTTTTTTGTTCAATAACAGGTTCTTTTGCCTTGTAAGTTATAATCCAATCTACAATATAACCGACAATAATTGCCAAAATAATTTTAATTATAATAATCGGTAGAATAATATATGCATTTTGCGGATAAGTTAACAAAACAGGAATCGCTTCATCAGAAGTTGCAAGATAAACAGAAACAAGAGTTCCACGGCTTAAAAGTCTGCGAGTATAAACCGTACTTGCGATAACCGAAAACCCGCACTGTGGAATGGATGCAAACAAACTTCCGAATAAAGGTCCTATCTTTTTGATAAAAAATACAAACAGATGCTTTTTCTTTGTAAAATACTGCTCAATAACCTCTATCAAAATAAAAATTAAGAACAAAAACGGAACTAAATTCAAACTATCAATTAACGCATCTTTAAGAAAATCCGGCAAAAACTCTATCGGTTCAATTAAATTTTCAGCCAAATTCATAACAAAATCTATTCCGTGTAATATAAAATTCCAAAACTCATTCATAATTAACATCCTATTTTACCAAATTAAACGTCGAATTTACTGTCAATAAACCGTAATAAAATGCCAGTCCAAAACCGGTACCCAAAACAAATAAAACAAATGAAATCAAAATACCTTCCTTTTTACCGGCAAATTTAAACATATTAAACAGCCCCAACCCCGTAACAGTAATCATTCCTGCCAAAAATGCAGGAAAACTAATCAAGCCTAAAACAAATGCTATAGCTATCAAAATTGAAATAAAACAATTTGAAATCAATCCCAAAGCCGCAACTACTAAAACTGACACAGGACTGTCAATCATCAGTACAGAAGCAAAACTTTCCGTTGATCCAAAAGCTCCTATCCCAAAATATAATCCTGAAAGAACCAAAAACGTAAAAATGAGTACATTCAAAGTATGAACCAACGTATGATTAATAATTCTAGGATGTTTATCATTCGTATTTATTGCGTGATAACAACATCCGTGTATATTTATATCCATATTCATTGAATTTAGATCATCTTTTTTCTTTATTCTTAAATTTAAAATTACTTCCAAAAAGTCAGCTATGTACGCAACCGCAATTGCTGCGATAAATTTTAATACAAGAATTGGCAAAATTACACCGACTTTACTAAAATCAATAAATAATAGTGGCAAAGCATCATCACTACACATTATTAAAGCCGCCAATAAAGTTCCGCGAGAAATAATATTTCTTGAATACAAAACACTAATAACATTCGCATAACCGCATTCCGGAACAATTCCGGTCGCAGCAGAAAAAAATGCTCCGTATTTTCTTAACAACTTTATAAACAATGGAATATTTGATATTACAAATTTTTCCAAAATTTCAACTAACAAATATAAAAATACCAAAACAGGTACAAAATAAATACTTTTTAAAAGTGCCATACTGATATAATCCGGAAGGAAAGTACATTTATTTATCAAAACTTCCGGAAAACTAATGACTTCATTAAACATTGCAAATATTTCGTTCATAAAAAAATTTTATCATAATTTTCATTAAAATGATATCAAATAATTGAATGAAATAATTATTCATTATTAAAAAATTCAGAGACCTATATTTTAAACAAACCGTCGAAAATTCCCTCAGAATAAGTAGGGTGAGCAAAACAAACCTCTTTAAGTTTGTCAACCGTAATATCATTTTGCATTGCTATAACAATCTGTTGCAGTAATGCAGAAGCCTCTTTTGATACTATATGAACACCAACAATTTTATCATTTTGAGATAAAAGTTTTATAAAACCGTCTGTTTCATTGTCACACCAAGCTTTACCCAGTGAAGACACCAACACAACAGATTTTTTGTATTCTTGTCCTTCAAGATCTTGTTCGCGTTTGCCTGTCCAGGCTATTTCCGGGGTACCGTAAACCACACTTGGAACAAAATCTTTGTAAAATTCTATTCCGTCAACTTCTTTTATAGCTTGTTTAATCGCATAATGTGCAAGCTGAATTTCCCCCGAAACATCTCCAAGATAAGAAATACCATCAATTTTTGGGGTAGAATCCGGAGTTCTGCCAATTGCTACAAGAATTTTTTCAGGTGAAAAAACTTCTCCATTTGAAAGTGTAACATTGCCATTTTGAATCTGTTCAACTGTTGTACCCGTATAGAATTTTATTTTATCAGTTTTGAAAGTTCGTTCAATACGCTTAGACACTTCAATATCTGCAAGCGGTAAAAGATGAGGTGCTAATTCAATTAAAATTGTTTCAACTCCAAAATTAGAAAATATCCTGCTCCATTCGATCCCGATTGCACCTGAACCGATAATTAAAATACTTTTCGGTAAATTTTTAAGCTCTAAAATATCATCCGATGATAATAAAAATTTGTGATCAAATTCAAGTCCTTTAACAATTTTAGGTGTTGAACCGGTTGCACAAATTATTTTTTTGCAATCATATATTTCACCATCAGATTGAATTTTAGATTTGTCAATTATTTTAGCTTCGTTTTGTATAACGGTTACTCTCGCATTTTTTAAAGCAAGTTCAATACCTTTTCTAAGTTTTTCTATAACAATATTTTTGCGTTCTATAACTTTTGAATAGTCAAGTTTAACATTACTTGTAGTAATTCCTAAAACTTCGGAATTTATGGTCTGTTTATAAACTTCAGAAGCATGCAAAATAGTTTTTGTAGGGATACAACCCTTATTTAGACAAACCCCGCCAATATTTTCTTTTTCAAAAATTACGACGTTTTGTCCTCGAATTGCGGCATGAAGTGCTGCCGTATATCCCGCCGGTCCTGCTCCTATTATTCCCAAGTCATATTGTTTTGTCATCTTGTATAAACCCTCGGTAACCTCACTTTTAATCTGCAAGTCAACTCATAGTTGATTGTGTTTAAAATTTTTGCCCACTCATCTATTGATTTATTTTCATCAAGCAGAGTTATAACATCACCAACATTAGCTTTTACTCCCGTTATGTCAAACATCATTTGATCCATGGTTATATTTCCAACTTGCGGAACCTCTAAACCATTTAAAACACCACTGATTTTGTTTGACAAAAGTCTCGGTACACCATCAGCATAACCTATCGGAATAGTAGCAATTATCCGGTTTTCTTTGGTTGTATAAGTGTGACAATAACTCACGCCTTCACCTTTTTTCGCCGTATGAATATTGACTATTCGCCCTTTTAAAGAAATAAGTTGTTTAAGATTTGGTTTATGAAATTCAACTTCAGGTGGAAAATCCGGGTAAAGTCCATATAAAGAAATACCAATTCTTCGCATATTAGAATTTGGCATATCATAACAAATAGATCCTGCTGTATTTAAAATGTGTAAAAGTAAACCGTCTGTATTTATACCATTTATTACAGAGTTCCATTTTTCAAATTGTATTTGCGTTTTGTCTAATTCTTCGGCAGCTGCAAGGTGAGTAAAAATTCCTTTCAAATCAATAAAATCACACCGCTGAACAAATTTTATAAACTCAATTGCTTCATCTGCACGCACCCCAATTCTATTCATACCGGTGTCAAGTTTTATATGGACTTTTGGTCTAATACCAGTACGTTCAAAGGTTTCTTTACATGCTTTCACGTGTTCTTGAGAAAAAATAGAGATACTTAAATTGTTTTTAACGGCACTTTCTACCGCCCAAACAGGAACCGCCCCCAGAACAAGAATTTCGCAATTAATTTTTGCATTACGTAAATCAACACCTTCATCTATAGATGCCACCCCAAGCATATCAACTCCGCTTGCCAATATCGTCGGAGCAAGCATAACAGAACCGTGTCCGTATGCATCCGCCTTTACAACCCCAAGAAGTTTTACATTTTGCGGAATATTTTTTTTGATCTCCTTGATATTGTGTTCTAAGTTGGAAATATTGACTTCAACCCACGCATCGCGATGTATGTTTATGTTTGTCTGGCGAACATTTTTCATAATCTTTATTATAAGACAAAATTATGAAGTAATCAAATTACAAAGATAATTTGACAGTATTAAGTATCCGCCAGGCAAACGAACCTCGGGACGTTGCTATAGCGATCGTTGGTGTAATCACCGCCCGTGCCACCACTGTCGAAGCGACGGTCGCGAGAGGTACCGCTCGTAGGCGAGTACTCCTCTGACGACCACAGGCGGAAGTCCGAAACAGAAGAAGGATCAATGCCCAGTTTTGCTACTTCTGTAGTATCCCAGCTTCCCGATTGGTGGCCGGAGTATGTACCTATGCCGCCTGCAATGCTAGGATATACTGCTCTAGCTATGTTTAACAGTTCTATCATGGTAGGTAAGTGACCTCCCATTTCGTTACACGTTACCAATGCTCCTACCCAATAATCTCTTTCTCCTGAAGTTGAACAATGAGATATTATTCCAGGAAAGTCACTCTTGTAAGTTTCACAGTTTTTTGCCGGTGGTGTATCTGCTAGTTTTATTAAATCATAACCAGCTATAGAACCAACAACAGCAGGACCTTCTGCAATATTAATTGAAGCTTTATTCATAGCAGTCAAATCTTTGCCCACTCTATTTGGCATGCGACTGCCATTTAAGTCATACAATCCGTCTACACATGAGTGTATTTTCTTGTTATCAGACTTTATACTATCAGGATCTGATATACATTTCTTATTATAAGTAAGAAACATTGGTGTACCGTCAGCTAATACCATTGCAACAGGTGCCATAAATTCTTGTTCATCAGTTACTGTTCCCAGTCCTAGTGCGTCTGCTGTGTTTAATTTAGTAAT
>JAFUUC010000048.1 GCA_017471365.1 bacterium | reverse complement strand
TGCAAAAATATACTGAAATTCGGTTACCACCAAATTCCAACCATCAAGTGTTAAAAATCAAAAGTTATTGAAAATGAGTGCTTTATAAATAGTTGGTATTAGATATTCCTGGTTATTTATACCCGTTTAGATACAACCATAGAAAACGTTTTCTCCAATTGATGTAACATTATTAGGAATAGTTGCAGAAGTAATACCCCAACACCCTCTAAATGCATAACTACAAATGCTCGTCACATCTTGCGGAACTAGTAAATCCTTTATCTCTTTTCCTTTAATAAAAAGATGATGTGTTATTTCTGTTGGGTTAGAAGTGTTAGCATCAAATTGTATCTTACACCATGCAGTCAAATCTCCCAAATAATCAAACGAAGATATTTTGCAGCCACTAAATGCACATTTTCCCATATACTTCACGCTAGAGGGAATGGTAATAGAAACCAATGTACATCCATAAAAAGCATAGTCTCCTATTCCTGTAACTTGGAAGGTTTTCCCTTTATAAACAACACTTGATGGTATTTTTACACTTCCTTTATATGCTTCAGCGTTGGCGTCAATATCTCGCCAGTTTTTTAATGGGGCCACTTCAAATTCTGTAGTACCGATACGATTATAATAAATGCCATCTACTATGCAGTCATAAGCAAGCAGATTTGGACAAATCAATGTAAAAATAATCAAGAATAAATTTCGGACAGTATTATTCATGTAAATTAAATTTTTAAAATTGTCACACATTGCCTGGCATCATGATGATTTATATTAGAACTTGTGCGCCCATTTTCATAAATAGACGGTAGATTCCAAAATTATTTTACAATTATCTTTTTGATCCCGTCAGTTGTAAGTATCAAATTGACTCCTTTTCTAAATTTTTCAAGTCTTCTTCCTTGCATATCATATATTCTTTTTGTATATCCTTTTTCATCGGATACGATAGGGGATATTGACAGTTCTTGAGGTATGGAACCATGATATTCCTGTATATTAAAGAAGTTATTCCATAGTTTACTACTTTTATAAGAATCAACACAGCCTTGCGGAACATAAAGAATCCCGCTAGCATAAGTATTTGATGTAAATGCAATTTCATCAAGAATACATTGTTGCGGATTTCTAACAAAAGTAATAACTTCTACTAGGTAGTCACAACCATCAAATACCTTTCCACTTATTTGTTTTAAATTCTCTCCAATTACAACAGATGTAATTTTTTTACAATTTAAAAAAGTAGCACCAGAAATGGATTCTATATTGTTTGAAATGATTATTTGAGAAGAAAGCTCCATGCAAGCCCAAAATGCCATATATCCTATTGCTTTTAAAGAGCCTGGTAAATTTATTTCTTGCAAAGAGGTGCAGCCACCAAAAGCATTATCTCCAATATTTTCTAGGCCTTCGTCTATCGTTACTTTTCTCAATCCAGTACAATAATAAAAAGTACTAGAACCTATGGATTTTACATTGCTCGGTATGTGTATTCGTTGTAAATCCTTAACCCCACAAAGCAAATATTTATCTAAATAGCTAACATACTTACCTATTGTCACTTTCTTGATAGGATTAGCTGAAAAAGGATCTGCCAAACTACTCTTGAAATTTTTGTAATAAAGAGATAAATTTCTTCCAATATATAATTCTTCTATTTTCGCATCATGAAACAGACCATAAGATGGGCTACCATGATAATCTATATTCATTGCTGGTAATTGAAGTTCATCTTCTGAATCTTCAAATCTGACCTTTTTTAAATTCGAACATTTCTTGAAACATTTGCATTTGTCATAATTATATTTACCATACCTGTCATCACTATTCCATGGATCTTTTTCACCAATAATCTTTTTTATTGAGGCGGGTATAGATATGGAGATGAGGCCTGTACAATTTTCGAATGCATTATACGCTAATTCAGTAACTTTTAGTGTTCTTGTGTTATAAGTAATAGTTTCTGGAATTATCAAATCTACAGGAGTAGTTTTGTCTTTCAACCCATCAACAGTCAGACCTGTTGAATTTATAGAATATAAGACACCATTTACTTCAAAAGAAACATCTCCTAAACACGAATAACTTATAGAGAATAGGAGAAACAAAGTGCAATATAATTTTCTTACCATAATTACATTTATTATTTTAGAATTGATATTGTGTCGATATTATCCATCTCTAATTCAACAAGTTGCTCATCTTTGGGATCTTGATTAAATGCCCAAACGAAAAGATTACCACCAAAGTCTTCTGCATAATTCTTCGTCTTTCTTAACAAATTATTCTCAAAAATAGAATCATCAACTTTCGTAACATACAAACGTGTTGTTTGTTTACCATCAAAATAAACAGGTTCTTTCAGTCTTACACCTAAACAATGATGCCCGGCATTACAATTTAAGTACATCCACTCTTTCGAAAAATTACCCATACGAATACATAACTTTTATCCAGCAACTCCCAAACTGGAATTATCAAAAGGAATGACTAATATACAAAAAAGCGTGGGAGTCAATCTGTTACTCGTCCCACGTCTAGAGGCTCTGGCATCGCCCAAATTGTCAGAAACGAGCAACGCTGAAGCCCACGCAATATGTAGATACCATAAGGGTATTACACATCCAATGAGCGTCAATCGCTGCTTTGCTTCGACAATTTGTTGTTTTGGAACTGCCAGATTCCTAGACGTCAAAGACAAAGCGTTAGATAACGCCTTTCCATAAATTAGCGTCACACCCATCCATTTCAGCCTGTAGCTTACGTTTCAGAAGTGATGACGGGGCAAAGATAAGAATTATTTTTTAAAGAAACAAGAAAAATGCAATATATTTTTAGGAACAATGTATAACTATGGGTGAATCTTTTAATGGCGAGAATACTGATTGAAGGGGACGAGAAGTAAGCAAAGGAACCTTGAGGTTACGGCAAAAAGGATATTCCCAGGCTGGGAATGTTTTGTTCCCAACGTGGGAACATTTTATTCCCAGGGTGGGAATAATCTGACATCCACGTAAGGATAAAGTGGAGGCTTAAAATTATAAAGGGGATGGGCTTATTTTGAAATAAGTGGCCTCCGTCAGAAAATAAAAAGGTTTTATCGCCAAAAGTGCCAATCCCTCCCGTCGGAAATCGTAAACATCTTATATAAAGGGATTTAAGTTAACCCATCCCTCCCTTGATCCCTCCCGTTAACCCTCACATATCCCTCCCATTGACTCTCCCATCAACTCTCTTATAGAATTACTGCCACAATTCTGCCGATTTGGGGCTTAATGACACCTATTATATATAGTTAGCCCAAATTGCATTTAACATTTGGAAAAAATCGGGTATTTTTGGCTCAAAAATTTGCAAACCGCAATTTTTTTTAGTATCTTTGCACCATGAAAGCCCGCTGTGGAAAGCGCGCGATATTACTACAAGCATATAGACCTTAACGGATAGGTTAATTTTTTGATAATAGTATATATATGGAGAATAGTTATCTTTTGCCTGTAGAGACTCCAGGAGC
>JAFUUC010000047.1 GCA_017471365.1 bacterium | reverse complement strand
TGTTGAAAAACGACAAAAATTTACGAAATTTACTATCCTTTACCTCAGATAAATCGATTTCCTTCTTAAAATTATCCTTATTTATACGACGACCGCCGTCACTGCCTAATCTGTATTCGTCCATGAAGTTACCTTTTACTATGTCTACTAGTATATAAACGGTTAGAACAACAGATTTCTTTAATAATTATTAAAAATTGTTACAAAAAATCATATTTCCGATGTAAACATCGGACGGATAGGTGATTTTAATATTATTTTGTTCACCTTCAACAACAAAAATATCTGCAAGATTATTTTCCAAAACAAGTCCACAGTCATCAGTAAAATTTCCTGACATTTTGTGAGCTTTTTTAATAACAGAGAGCCTAAAACACTGCGGTGTTTGGCTGCACATTAAACTGTTTCTGTCTGGTACATTTTTTACAAAACCGTTTTCTACTTGCATAATAGTGTCAGTCGCCGGAATTGCAACATTTACAGCGGTGTGAGTTTTTAAAGCGTCAATACATTTATTTAAAACTTGTTGTGACAAAAAAGGTCTTGCACAGTCATGAATTAGAACATTTGCTTCTTCATCCGGCACCGAATTTACACCAATAGAAGAACTTTCCTGTCTGGTTTTTCCACCAGCAAACAATCCCATAACCTTCTTATAACCATTCTTGGCAACTATATCTTGTGCAAAATTAATATACTCCTCCAAAACAACAATAATAATACTATCAATTCTTTCATTCTGTTCAAAAATCTCAATAGAATGTTCAAATATAGTCTTGCCACCAATTTGAACAAATTGCTTAGGCTTATCACCCATAAACCTGGAACCGCTGCCTGAAGCTAATATAATCGCATAATTTTTCATATTAGCATTCTAACATAAAGTCATGATATCGTAGTTATATGAAAGACACAATTATAGCAAGTGATTTTGACGGGACAATAACACAAAAAGATACTCTTTACGCTTTTTTACTTGATCACGCACCAAAGAATGAAGTCAACAGAATCGGTCAAGAATGGATTGATGGCAAAATAAATTCTCAACAATGCATAATCCAAGAATTTAATCTAATACCCAATCTATCGAAAAAAATGATTAATGATTTTATATCAACACTCAAAATCGATGAAGGTTTTCTCAATTTCAACAAAAAACGAATAGAAAAAGGAATAGATTTTATAATTGTAAGCGACGGGCTTGACTACTTTATAGATAGAATTTTGCAAAAATTCAACCTAACAGATATTAAAGTTATTACAAATCACGCATACTTTGAAAATGAAAAATTTATAATAAAATTTCCAAATACATCATGCCAGTGTAAAGTTCAAGCCGGCACCTGCAAATGCAATATAATTAAAGAGTTAAAAAAAGAATATAAGACCGTATATTACTGTGGTGATGGGGCTTCAGATTTTTGTGTCGCAAATAAAGCTGACAAAGTATTTGCAAAATCAAGGCTTCTTGATTACTGTGAACTCAAAAATATTCCATATCAAGAATTTTCGACTTTTGAAGATATTTCAAGATCTATTTTTGGTTAAACTAGCAACATTATTTATAATTTGTTGAAACACTTCATTCCAGTCGTCTTTAATCTTGGTTTGAAAAGGTTTTACGGACTCATACCAGCCAGTGTTTTCACTGTCGAGTTTAAACCAACGATAATTAGTTTGTTTATTAAACAAACCAAATGTTTTAACCCCCAATGCACCTGATAAATTCAAAATAACATTATCAGTCGAAATTACAAGATCCATATTCTTTATTGCACAAGCTGTATCAGTAAAATTTTTAAATGTATTTCCGAGCGGTTTGAGCCAATCAAAAGTTTCATTTTCTTCCTTTTGCAAAGAGTAAATCTCAACATCAGACCTGCCGGAAAGAATACGAAATTTCCCGACATCTATATTGCGGCTGTTATAATTAGCATTCTTATCACCGGCGTAAGCTATCCCGATTCTGAATTTTCGTTCCCCGTTTAAATATTTTTGTTCATATGTTTTTACAAGAGATTTTTCAATATCTAAATAGCCATCTGAATAAGGAATTTCTTCGGAATTTATGCCAAGAACATAAGGCAAATCTAAAAGCATCATTCCAATATCATATTTTAAATCGGACAAATCTGTTTTGTCAGAAATAATATCAATATCTTCCGAGATAAAAGTTTTTTTTATAAGTTCAAATAAAGGTTCCTGAACAACAAAAACGAGTTTTTTTACTCTTTCTTTCAGCAAAGGTATGAACCTGCAATACATGAAAGTATCCCCAAAACCTTGCTCATATTTGACAAGAACTGTTTTATCCGAAAGATCTGACTTCAATACTTTTAAGCTTTCTAAATCCGGTGTAAGAGAATTTCTAAAATTGTCATCGTCAATCAAATTTCTATAAGCAAAATATTCACTTCCTTTGATAAAATCTCCGCAATGAATCAAAAATGAACCATAATTGTAATAATCAATCACAGTCGGATTATTCTCTATTAATTTTTTGTAAAACTTATCTGCTTGAATATCATTGCCAATTTTTTCGTAAGCAAAAGCCAGTCCATGTAAAATTAATCTGTCATCAGTTTTTAAAGAATTAGCTTTTTCAAAATAAAGAATTTGCTTTTCCAAGCTCTCATCTCCATATGCTTTGGCATAAAGACTCGCTAGAATTGTATATATAACAGGTTTAGTTTTGTCTATTTCAACATATTTTTCATAGTATTTTATTGCTGTTTTAAAGTCTTTCAACTTCAAATTGTAAAAATTCGCCAGAGTAATATAACTCAAAAACTTATTATCTTCGCGTTCTTCGTAAAGTTTAATAAAATGAACGGCTTCTTCAAGCTTATGGAGTTTAAACAAAATTTCAGCAATAAAAGGATAGTCCTGAATAAAAATTCCGGATTTAACCATAAGAAATCTATACAAAGTTAAAGCCTCATAAAATCTGGAATTTTTATCACAATCAATAGCAAAATTTCTTATGGTAGAAAATAAATTTTCTTTCATAAAATCAGGTGCATCTTGTTTCATAGAAACAAATTTTTTATAAACATTCAGCACTTCCGGAGCAAAGCTACCTTCGTCTAAATCCAAAATAACTTTGTCCAAAATATCAGTTTCTTTTGTTTGCAAATCCAAACGAAACAAGGCTTCAAGCTCATCTCTTATCATAAAAAAATGATATCAACAAAGTTTATTATCTGTCAATAAAATTCACAGCACTGCCATTTATAACTTCATTTATAAATTTTACAATATCTTTTGCATCATCACTTAAATTTGGATCTTTTCCAATTAACCTTGTAAACTTGGCCATAAATGTAAAAATTGCGAGGTCTTTATTTTTTTCAAGTCTAACCGGTTTGCCATTCAAATTAAAAAACGCAAGAGGAGCTTGCTTTTTAGTACCTTTTCCTGTACTGTAGCCAACTTCTAACTGTACAACATCAGGGGTTTCATAATTTATATAATCAATATCCGTATCGTCCAAGTAATCTACTACAGTATCAATATACTCGGTCAAATCTTTTCCAAAAGTATCATCCGTAAGCTGCCCTCTCATACGTACAACATAAAGATCGCCAAAATGTCGAGAACTTTTGGTTACATCATCGTACACCCGTATCCCGTCAGGATAATTCTTTCTGCCTATATAAATATTATTTAATCCGGTAAACGAAATTTTCACTTTTACACCTTCCTTTACCGTATATAAAACTCGTAATTTTATTTTTTGCTAGACAATTCCCTGACAAACCATGGCTGAAGCAAGTTTTTCAAACGCTGCTATGTTAGCACCAGCTACATAATTACCGTGTTGACCATATTTATCAGAAGCTGCTTCACATTCATTAAAAATATGAACCATAATATTATCAAGTTTCTTTTCAACTTCTTCAAAAGTATAGTAAAATCTCATACTGTTTTGAGACATTTCTATGGCAGAAGTCGCAACTCCACCGGCATTTGCTGCTTTGGCAGGAGCAACCAGCACATTATTAGCCAGGAAATAATCAGTTGCATCTTGCGTACAAGGCATATTAGCACCTTCACCCACAGCAACAACACCATTTGAAACAAGAATTTTTGCAGCCTCAAGATTTAACTCATTTTGAGTTGCACAAGGAAGTGCAATATCTGTTTTTATTGACCATACAGGAGAAGTTTCACCGTTACGTTCAAAATACTGAGCTTGCGGATGTTTATTCAAATAATCTTTAATTCTACCACGTTGAACTTCCTTAATTTGTTTAACACAATCAAGATCAATTCCTTCAGAATCATAAATACATCCATTGGAGTCACTCATTGCAACCACATTTGCTCCCATAGCTTGGGCTTTTTCGCAAGCATAAATAGCTACATTGCCAGAACCAGAAATAGTAACTGTTTTACCAGCAACTGAATTATCGTGTGCCGCAAGCATTTCTCGCATGAAAAACATCAAACCATATCCTGTTGCTTCTTTTCTTGCAAGTGAACCACCGTAACAAACATCCTTACCCGTCAATACCCCGCCTTCATATGCATTTCTAATTTTCTTATATTGACCAAACAAATATCCTATTTCACGTCCGCCAACTCCAATATCACCGGCAGGAACATCAACATCAGCACCAATATGCCTGTAAAGTTCATTCATAAAACTTTGACAAAATCTCATAATTTCTCCATCAGATTTGCCCTTTGGATCGAAATCACTTCCCCCCTTAGCACCACCTATAGGAAGTCCTGTTAATGCATTCTTAAATATTTGTTCAAAACCCAAAAATTTCATAATACTCAAATTAACACTCGGGTGAAATCTTAATCCTCCTTTGTAAGGACCAATCAAAGAATTAAACTGAACTCTAAAACCTCTGTTAACAACAACTTTACCGTTATCATCAACCCAAGGAACCCTAAATAATATACATCTTTCCGGCTCGACAAGTCTCTCGAGCAAAGCCATTCTGTCATATTCAGGGTGAATATTTATTACCGGTTCAATTGAAGTCAACACTTCTCTGACAGCCTGAAGATATTCAGGTTCTTTTGCGTTCATTTGTTCTGTTCTAGATATTACATTAGCTAAATAATTATTCATGTTTATTAACCTCTTTTCCTATTTTTTACACCTATAGCAAAAAAAATTAAAAAAATCAAATATTAGACACAAGACTAATGTAATCGCAAAAATGTTAATTATACGATGTAGGCAACCGTTATGTTATATGTTTATACAATAATATTTTTATTCGTTTGTTTACAATACAGCCTTATAAAGAAATATAAAGATCTTAGTGAAAAAGAAAAATCCCTTATCGCTTCAGTATCGCATGATTTAAGATCTCCGACTGCGGCACAAATCAATATGTTAAATCTGCTTTTGAAAGGTAATTTTGGAAAACTAACCTCAGAACAATATGAAATGATAAAATTAACTTATTCCTCCAGTGAATATATTTCAAATTTGCTATCAACTGTTCTTACCAGCTACAAAGGTGATTGCCACTGTTTAAAATTAAAGAAAACAAAATTCGATATATCCGAATCTATAATCCGAATTTGTGAAGAAAATAAATGTCTTTCTGATGAAAAAGGTCAAAAAATAATTTTTAATTGTTCGGTTCAAACCATAGCTTACGGTGACAAATTACAAATTTGCAGGGTAATCCTAAATATAATTTCTAATGCAATAACTTATGGATTAAAAAATAGCACAATTAATGTAAATCTCGCTCAAAATAATGACTGCGTAGAATTTTCAGTAACGAATAAAACTCATCCGATTCCTGAAAAAGAATTAAAAAATATTTTTAACAAATTTGCAAAAACAACTAATTCAAAATTCAACAAATACAGCAACGGTCTTGGGCTTTATACTTCAAAAATGATTATCGATTTACACAAAGGAACAATCTTCGCAAATTCAACACCGGACGGTATTTTTACAATAGGTTTTAAACTCCCTGATAAAAATACAAAATATCGCAGACTATCCTTACCTATATCTAAAATACACTGTTTTTAATTTCACCGTTAAAAAATGAATTTATATTATTCATTGTAATATTCAAAATTCTTTCCTGAGCTTCATATGTATTAAATGCAACATGAGGTGTAACAACAACATTACGTAACTTCAAAAGTCTTTCATTTAATAAAGTTTGTCTGACTGTTTCAGAATCTAAGTAGTCAAAATCCCACTGTTTTTGAGGTTGTGTTAACATATTCTCTGCTTCCAGAACATCTAAGCCAGCACCAAAAATTCTATTTTCCGCCAAAGCGTCATACAATGCTTTTGTATCAATTAATTCACCTCTTGCCGTATTAACAATTATTGAGCTTCTTTTCATAAGCCTTAATTTTTCATCGTTAATCAGGTGAAAATTGTCTTTAGTTAATGGTGAATGCAATGAAACAATATCAGAATTTCGCAAAAGCTCATCAAGAGCTACATATTTTACTCCATATTTTTTAGTTAATTCTTCGTTTGGATAAATATCATAAGCTAAAATATTCATCCCAATACCGTGTGCAATTCTTGCAGCCTCAGCTCCAATCGCACCCGTTCCAATAAGTCCGATCGTTGAAGAAAAAAGTTCATATCCTTGATAAGAATCTTTTTCAAGGTGTTCATTTTTCATATTCATATATGCCCTGCTAACTTTTCTACGAACATCAAAAATCAAAGCAAAAGCATATTCAGCAACGGTTACATTACCATAACCCTTTGAATTTACTACACTAATACCATTTTGTTTGCAATATTCAATATCTATATGATTAAATCCGACACTTCTTAATGCTATTAGTTTTAATTTCGGAAAATTTTTAAGAACATCAGCTCCCACTCTGGAAAATGTAAAACAAGATATTATATCAGCATTGGACATTTCTTCAGTTATCAAAGTTTGAGAATCTAATCTTTGAGGAAACAATAAGCATTCACAACCATTACCGCAATTTCGATTATTATATTCACAACTTTGTTTGAGTATTTTTTCTTCTTCATCACGCACATCAAAAAATAAAATTTTCATAAAAACAAAACTCCTTTTTATTTTATAATATAATAAACACAAGAAAGGTTGGTAGCATTGTTTACTAGACAAGAGATTATAAATATTTTAAATAATGAAAGTGAAAATGAACGAATATTTTCTCTTGCCGATAAAATCCGTAGAGAAAATGTAGGAGATGCCGTTCACCTTAGAGGATTAATAGAATTCTCTAATATATGCAAAAGCAATTGCAAATACTGCGGACTTAGAAACCAAAATACAAATATTGACCGATATAGAATACTTAAAGATGAAATTTTGGATTATGCAAAACATGCGGTAGATATGGGCTACAAAACTCTTGTCTTGCAGTCCGGCGAAGATAGCTATTATTCAACAGATCGAATGGTAGAAATTATAAAAGAGATTAAAAAACTTGATGTTGCATTAACTTTAAGTATTGGGGAAAGAAGTTTTGAGGACTACCGAGCCTTTAAAACTGCCGGGGTGGACAGATATTTAATAAGAATTGAAACTACAGATCGTGAACTTTACAAAAAACTTCATCCTAATATGGATTATGACAACCGTTTACGCTGCTTGAAAGATTTAAAAACACTTGGCTACGAAGTTGGAACAGGTTGTCTTGTTGGACTTCCTGATCAGACAATGGAATCACTTGCAGATGATATTTTATTTTTCAAAGAAATAAATGCTGATATGGTTGGAATTGGTCCATTTATTCCTCACCCGGATACTCCGCTTAAAGATGCTCAAACTGGAAGTTTTACACTTGCACTAAAAGTTATGGCTTTAACAAGAATACTTTTGCCCGACATAAATATTCCCGCAACAACCGCAATGGAAACCCTCAACCCCAACGGGCGAATTTTAGCACTCCAAAGCGGAGCAAACGTCGTTATGCCAAATGTGACAACAACTGAATACCGTTCAAAATATGAAATTTATCCCAATAAAATCTGTATAAACGAAAATCCGGACAAATGTCATAACTGCATCAGTGCAAAAATAAATTCAATAGGACGAACAATCGCAACAAACTATGGATTTAGCCACAACAAAGGCTAAATACCTTCAAAATTAAAAAATTTAACAGGAATAACATCAAGTGCAACAGCAAGACGATTAACAGTTTTAAGTGTTAAATTACATTTTCCGTTTTCGATTTGGCTTATTCTATGCTCAGAAATATTCACCATTTCGCCGAGTTGAGCCTGTGTGAAATTACTTTTTATTCTATAAAGCTTCAACCTTATGCCAAATTCCCTAAGAAACACCTCATCCTGCATACACAGTATGTTAACAACCATATATTGATAAATAAATTATAATATGTTATAATAAACATAACAATTAATTATAATAAAGGAGAATAACAATGAACAGACAAAAAAGAGCTGCCTTCACCCAACCGAGCAGAGTTGCTATGGGGGTAAATGAAAAAGAAACAACCCCTCGCCCACAGCATCATTTGAGTGGGGATAAATGTAGGTTGGGGTTACTACCCCAACACATTAAATCCCCTTCCCTAGCTAGGACTCTGCCGAGCAAACAATCCGGTGAATTGTTTGCGAGAGGTAAGGTAGGGATGGGTTTGTTCCCCGCAAGGGGCAACCACACTGCCACAGAGACAATCCCCTCTCTCTTTGTGAGAGGGAGCCAGCGTTGGCGAGCTGGCGAGACTTACGCTGGCGGGAGAGGGTTTAGAAAAGCAGCATTTACTTTGGCAGAAGTACTTATCACCCTCGCAGTCATCGGCGTAGTCGCAGCAATGACACTGCCAACACTCATTGCAAAGATCAACGAAAAGGCTGACTCAAACCAAAAAGCTGTTATCGAAGCTAAACTTATCCAAGGACTAAACATGTTAGATCTTCACGGAGGTATGAATGATACTTATTCTTCTACTGCTGAATTTGTAGAAGAATTAGGCAAATACATGAAGATTACAGCTGTATGTGACGGAACAACAAAAGCATT
>JAFUUC010000006.1 GCA_017471365.1 bacterium | reverse complement strand
TCCGTATAGTGAAATAACATACAACAACGGTACAGAAGATAAAACTGTTGAAATTACTAAATTAAACACAGCAGATGCACTAGGACTGGGAACAGTAACAGATGAACAAGAATTTATGGCACCTGTTGCAATGGTACTAGCTGACGGAACGCCTATGTTTCTTACTTATAATAAGAAATGTATTTCAGATCCTGATAGTATAAAGTCTGATAACAAGAAAATTCATAGTTGCGTAGACGGGCTGTATGACTTAAATGGCAGCCGCATGCCAAATAGAGTGGGTAAAGATATTCAGTATATGAATAGTGCTAAGATAAAAGATGCAGCACTAGCTACTATTGCAGGTTATGACATTATTAAACAAACAGACGGACTAACAGATCCACCGGCAATGGATTGTTCAACTTACTTAGGAAATTCTAAGTATCCAGAGATAACTCACTGCCCATACTCAGGAGAACGTGACTACTGGGTAGGAGCTGTAGTAACCTGTAGAGACATGGGAGGTCACTTACCTGACATGACAGAACTAGCAAACATAGCAAAAGCAGTATACCCAAGCCTCTCAAGCGTAGGTGCGTACCAAGGCAACCAAAACGCAAACTGGGATACTACAGAGGTAGCAAAACTTGGTATTGACCCTTCTTCTGTTTCGAGCTTCAAACTGTGGTCGTCAGAGGAGGAGGCGAGTACGAGCATTTACTCTCGCCGCCGCTACTTCGGCAGTCATTACACGTGCGGTAGTGACAGCAACGGTCGCGATGCCTCCGGTCGCAGGTTCGTTTGCCTGGCGAATAATTAGTACATAAAATAAATTTAGTGGTGGGGTATGTACCCCACCCTACTTTTTATTATAGAAGATCCTGAAACAGCCCTGCATAGAGGCTCACACGTCCTCGCTCCGCTGCGGCGGTTCGCTTTGTATCTCCCGTCGGGAGAGGGTTGGAGAGAGGGGACGGACTTATATCTGATCTTTGTATTAGATTAAACCACCCACCCTAACCCTCCCTATCAAGGGAGGGAAGTTTTTGTTGTCACCCTGAATTTATTTCAGGGTCTATTCGTTTGATTGTAATACTTTAGCCATGTTTTATGACTCTGCCACGTTCACCAATACGCTTTTGGTGATAACCATAGAATACGTAAATCAAAAGTCCTGCAACAAGCCATAAAACAAAATAACTTGAAGATGTTTTGAGGGTTTTCATTGAGAAAAATATCAAAATGCTGCAAATTACGATTCCGGCAATCGGAAACCAAGGACAAAACGGAACTTTAAAGGGACGTTTTCTATCAGGTTCAGTCTTTCTCAAAATCAAAACCGCCAAACAAATTATTACAAATGAAGTAAATGTTCCAAAATTACACAATGCTGCGGAGATATTCAAATCCATAAACAACCCGCAAACAATAACAACCAAACCTGAAATCCAGGTCATAACGTGCGGAGTTTTATATTTTTTATGAATTAATCTCCAACTTCTTGGCAAAAATCTATCACGGCTAATTGCATACAAAATTCTTGTTGTTCCCAATTGATAAATTAAAAGCACCGAAGTCAATGCACACAATGCACCAATTGATATCAAACCGGCAAACCAATCTTTGCCAATATAACTCATAGCATGTGCAATCGGAGCCTGAATATCAATATCTGAAATCGGCACAATTCCTGTCAAAACAAGTGCAACACATACATACAAAACCGTACAAATTACAAGTGTACCTAAAATCGCAACCGGCAAATCCCTTTGAGGATTTTCTGTTTCTTCGGCAGTTGTAGAAATTGCATCAAATCCAATATATGCAAAGAATATTAAAAACGCACCCATAATAATTCCCGAAGGATCCTGCGGGAAAAATGGTGTCCAATTGTCAGGTTTGACATAAAACGAACCAACAAGAATAAATGACAAAATCATAAACATATTGACTCCGACCATAATACTTGCAACCCTTGTAGATTCTTTAATTCCTCTAATTAAAAGTAATGTCAAAACAAGTACTATAACTACAGCAGGAATATTCACACAAACAGGAATATGACCAAATATATACGGGATTTTGTCGTGAATATCCCATCCATTATTTGTGCAAATTGCACTCATTGTTTTATAGTCATATCTCAGCCAAATAGGGAAATTCACAATAAAATCAGGCAAATACTGTCTAAAACCTTTCAAAAATTGTATAAAATACCCCGTCCAAGCACTTGCAACCGTAATATTTCCAATGGCATATTCGAGCATCAAAATCCAGCCCACCATCCACGCCATAAACTCACCCATAGTTGCATAAGTATACGTATAAGCACTCCCTGCAACCGGAATCATCGCAGCTATTTCAGAATAACAAAGAGCTGAAAATACACAAGCTATCGCAGCCAAAACCATTGAAATTATAATCGCAGGTCCTGCTCCGGTACTTTCAACACTTCCCGTTATCGCAGTTCCAATAATTGTAAAAATACCCGTACCAACAACAGCACCTATACCAATGATAATTAAATCAAAAACATTCAAGGTCTTTTTTAATTCTGATCTGTCACTTGTTTTTAATAATTCATCTATGCTTCTTTTTTTGAAGATATTTCGGCTAATTTGTTCTAAATCCATCTATTTATTTTTCCGATTTTCCATGTACTAATTCTTTGTGAATTTTATTTTCATTATCCCTGTTTCTTATAAAACCATAAAGCAAATAAATTATAGCCCCAATACCAAGCCATACAGGGAAAAGCAAAGCAGAACTTGTTGATTGCATTGATTTGTAAACCATTAAACCTCCACAACAAACAATTCCCATTATTGGAACAAATGGTGAAAATGGAACTTTAAAAGGTCTTTCGCGGTCAGGATCTGTTTTGCGCAAAATCAAAATTGCAACACAAACTACAATAAATGAAGTAAATGTACCATAATTACAAAGTTCAGCTGCAACATTTAAATTCAAAGTCAAAATTCCTACAACAGCTAACAGTCCAACCGTCCAAGTTAAAAGAACCGGTGTTTTGAACTTAGGATGAATTTTCTGAAACCTTTGCGATATAAAATGATCACGACTCATAGCAAATAAAATTCTTGTAGCTGCCATTTCCAAAACAAGCAACACAGAAGTTAAGCCGGCTAAAGAGCCAATGGAAATTAATCCAGCTGCCCAATTTTGCTTAGCCATCATCATACAATATGCCATTGGAGCCTTTAAAAAGTCTACCGAAACAGAGCCACTAGTTTTCACCATGCCGGTCAAAACTAATGCTACTAAAACGTAAACAATAGTAGTTACCGCTAAAGAACCTATAATTCCAACAGGCAAATCTTTCTGAGGATTTTTACATTCTTCAGCAGCAGTTGCCAAAGCATCGAACCCAATATATGCAAAGAATATTAAAAACGCTCCGGCGAAAATCCCTTCAATTCCGTTAGGAGCAAAAGGTGTCCAATTTGAAGGGGTTATAAAGAACGCTCCGGCAATTACAAAAAGTGCAATTACTGCAAGTTTTATAAATACCATTAATCCCGCCATTTTAGCAGAATCTTTTGTACCTTTTACCAAAATAGCAGTCATTAACAAAACAATTAAAATAGCCGGCACATTTATACATATAGGCATTCCAAGTACCGTCGGGACATATAAATCCGGGTTGGAATCAAGCATTTTGCTAACAGTAAATACATCATTCGTAAGCCAAACCGGTGGATTAGCAAGCCATGACGGTAAAATATGTCCAAAGCCCTGCAAAAATTGCATTAAATGATTAGACCAAGCACAAGCAACAGCAATAAAACCTATTGCATATTCAAGCATCAATACCCAACCAACCATCCAAGCTGCAAATTCGCCTAAAGTGGCAAAAGTATAAGTATAAGCACCACCCGCAACCGGTATCATTGTGGCAAATTCTGAATAACACAAAGCTGAAAATACACACGCAATCGCTGCAATTATCATTGAAACCATTAAAGCAGGACCCGCCCCCAGGCTTGAACCGTCAGCAGCTCCAGCAGCAGCAATCCCGACAACTGCAAAAATACCTGACCCGATAATAGCTCCGACACCAAGAATAATTAAATCCCAAACACCAAGTGTTTTCTCCAATCCGTCAGATTTTGCATCCGCAAGCATTTCATCAGGGTTTTTGATTCTTGTAATGTTTTTCAAAAAATTGCGAGTAAATGTCGCTCTGTTAAATTTTTCAGCCATTTTCGTTCCTTATATTTTTGTTTAATTTTATTTGCAAAGCGGAAATCCCATTTCTTCTCTTTGCTCTACATATAATTTCGCAACCGCAGAAGCCATTGTTCTTACTCTACCAATAAAATTGTTACGTTCGTCCTTACTTATTACCCCCCTTGCATCAAGTAAATTGAAAGTGTGAGAGCATTTTAAAACATAATCATAAGCAGGTAAAACAAGTTTTGAATTCACACAATTGTCAACTTCTTTTTGGTATAAATCAAATGCTGCAAACAAATCCTTAGCATTTGATACTTCAAAATTATATTTTGATTGTTCAACTTCATTCTGATGATAAATTTCGCCATATGTCAATTTATCATTCCACATGATGTCATAAACCGACTCTTTATTTTGCAAATACATTGCAATTCTTTCTAAACCATAGGTTAACTCTAATGCAACAGGCTTAATTTCAAGCCCGCCGACTTGTTGAAAATATGTAAACTGTGTGATTTCCATACCGTCAAGCCAAACTTCCCAGCCGACACCGGCAGCCCCAAGAGTCGGTGACTCCCAATTGTCTTCGACAAAACGAACATCATGCTCTCTCAAATCAATCCCCATTGCCTCTAAACTTTTCAAATAAAGTTCTTGAGCATTATCAGGAGAAGGTTTCAAGATAACCTGAAACTGAAAATAATGCCCTAATCTGTTTGGGTTTTCACCATACCTTGCGTCAGTCGGTCGTCTGCAAGGTTCAATCATTGCAGTACTCCACGGCTCCGGACCAAGTACTCTTAAAAAAGTCGCCGGATTCATAGTAGAAGCACCTTTTTCGATGTCGTAAGGCTGTTCAATTATACATCCGTAATCAGCCCAAAATTTTTGTAAATTTAAAACCAGTTCTTGAAAATTTAATGCCATAACATATTCCAATATTGTATTGTGTACACTCGTTATTTTACATTATTACCAACATAGTAATTTTTCAATTAAATAATAAAAAATGTTAAGTTCACTCTTTTTATGGTAAAATGAAATGGGGGTTAAGATGGCAGATAAGATAATAATTTTTTCTGGAAAGCAATATTCAGGCAAGGATACGGCGGCGAAAATTATGCTTGCAAAAATGCCTGATTTTCGCAGATGTGCAATGGGCGATATTATCAAATTAACTTATGGTAAAGAAAAAGGGCTGACTTACGAACAAATCGAAACCAATAAATCTCAATACCGTGCGGATTTAATAGCATTAGGCAACTGGGGGAGGGATCAAGATCCTGACTATTGGTTAAAAAAAATTTTAGAACAAAAAGGAAATATTATTGTTACAGATGTACGTGTTCCACACGAATATGAAGTTTTTAAAAATGCCGGAGCAATTGCAATAAGAGTTGAAGCTTCCCGACAAACCCGTCAAGTGCGTGGTGAACTCGTAGGGGAAAACGATATTACAGAAATCGGACTTGACGATATAAAAGACTGGAATTACGTGATTGATAATAATTCCGGCTATGACGAATTAGAAAAGCAGGTTGAAGATATAATCAAAGAACTTACTTAATTTCCTTTTGATAAGCCCAGGCAGAATGATTATGAATACTTTCAAATGCTTCGCAATCTACTTCAAATTCATTAACTACAGGGTGATTACGAAGTTTAACTACCACATCTCTTAAAACATCTTCAACAAATCTTGGATTTTCCCACGCGTGTTCTGTAACGTATTTTTCATCCTGACGTTTAAGCAGTGAATACAATGGGCAAGAAGCACAGCTCTCAACCATTTCAATCAAATCTTCAAGCCAAATGTGCTTTGTCTCAGGGTATGAAACCTTGACACTTATAACTGCTCTTTGGTTATGAGCCCCGTATTCTGAAATTTCTTTTGAACAAGGACAAAGTGTTGTCACCGGAACTTTTACACCAAGTATAAATTTATATTCACCTCTATCGATGTACCCTTCAAATGAACACTCGTAACACATAGGTGCAGCAAGTTTTGAAACAGGAGCATGCTTGTTAATAAAATATTTGAAGTCAAATTCCAACTCACCGCTTTCTGCGTGAAGCTTTTTTATGATCTTTTCAAGACATCCTTTAATGTCTACTCCCAGTAAATTTTTATTTCGCCATTCATTCAAAACTTCGATAAAACGACTCATATGAGTACCTTTAAAATTTCGAGGCAATGAAACTGCAACCCGTGCTGTACCCGAAACTACTTGATCTGAGTTATTTTTCCTTTGAATAATTAACGGCAAATCTACATTTTTTATCCCAACTTTTTGAATATCAACATTTCGGATATCCTTAGTATTCTGAACATCTTTCATAAATAAATTGTAACACGAATAAAAGTTATTTTACGCAGAGAAAAAATTGATAAAGTTTACGTGCCAATTCATCGTCATTTTCCATTTTCTTTATTATCTCATTTATCATTTGTTCTTTTGATACGTAATAATCAAACATAAAAAGCTCGTAAGGTTTGACTCTCAAAGCATCTGATATTTTAGCGAGTGTTTCGTGATTCGGGTAATTTTTACCGTTTTCAATATTGCTAAGACTAGGAATTTCAATACCGGCAATCTCTGATAATTTTTCTTGTGTAAGATTTTGGCGTTTTCGTAACTCTTTTATTCTTTTCCCAAGCCGCTCTTTAATATTATTCATTAATTTATTCCTAAAAGCATGCTAACCTAATCTGGAAAATTTTTAATAATATAACAGCTAAATTATAGTTGACTTTTTATTAAACATAATAAATAATATTAATATACTTAATAAATTGTACGTATTTTATTATTACTATGGCTAATTTTGGAGGTAAAATGAAAAATTTTAAACAAGCATTTACTTTGGCAGAAGGTGCTACGGGGGTAAATGAAGAAATCACGGGAAAACTTCCCTCCCTAGCTAGACTCTGCCGAGCAAACAATCCAGTGAATTGTTTGCGAGAGGTTTTTCTTTTCGAGAGCTATGCTCGAGTAATAGAAAAAGGACTAAGGGTGGGTCTGTTCCCCGCAAGGGGCAAACACACCACCACAGAGACAATTCCCTCTCTCTTTGTGACACTAGCCGAGCCAACGAGCTTGCGAGTTGTGCGAGACTGCGTGCATGGGAGCGAAGCGAGTCGCAGAGGGAGCCAGCGTTGGCGAGCTGGCGAGACTTACGCTGGCGGGAGAGGGTTTAAGAAAGC
>JAFUUC010000046.1 GCA_017471365.1 bacterium | reverse complement strand
CATATAACAACCATTTTGATAATCATAAAATATTATCATTCAAACGGAACTTAAACGGAACCTTTTTACGGAACTTGTGGAACTTTTTATTGTTCGTTTTTTTGAGGTTCACTAGCTTTACTTAGATTTGCGGAAATAGTTTTTGCCATACCTACAAAGACTTCTTGCCCTTCTTTATTGAGTCGTTCTTGTTCCCATAACTGTGCTAACCATTCCGGTACATATTCGTTTCCAATAATTTCATCCCAAGTTATTTTGTCTTTATAACCTAAGTCCTTAGCAACTTCTTCTATTAATTTAATTTGACAGTTTTTAACTTTATTTAAGTCTGCCGGATGTGTTTTATATTCATTGTATAAATTTCTCCAAGCTTTACGAACTTTAGAATTATCTGCAAAAATAACATCCAATGAGTTCATTACTTTTACATATTCATATGTCTTAGGTATGGCTCTTGCCACCATTAGCTGTTTAAATACTTCCATCTTTTCTTTTCGTTGTTCATTTTTAGAATTAATCCATGTTGTTATTAAAACAGCAATTATAGGTGATATTATGATAGCTATTACATTTATCCAATCCATTTTTTATTATTCCTCCATTTATATAATAAATAATACTACCATGACATTTTCATATTTTTGTAAATTTTAATTATTTCTTAAGAAATATCACTAGACCAATAATGATTTTTTATGATATATTGGTTACATACATAGAGTGTCGAGTCGGAATTAACCTTACCGTAGATGCAGCGAAAGGAGTAAATACGGTATAAACTCAATAAGATTTTGTTTTAGCAAGGTATATCTTGTTTGATTTTGTCCGACAATAATACTTGAATAAAATATATGAGAATATAATCATATATTGGGTTTGATTATCCGTATTTATTCCTATATAAAATTATAAGGAGTAAACAATGGAAGAACAATGGATTAATACCAATGATCTTGCTTTAATTAAAGGTATTTCGACTCGAGCAATACGAAAATCTATTTCTCGAAATAAATATGTGGCAAGAAAAGTTGGCAGGCAATATGAAATATTAGTTTCAAGTCTTGAAAAAGATGTACAATGCAACATCGAGAATAAATATTTTACATCATCAGTTATAAATAATACGATAGTTATTAGCGAAAAAACGAAGCTATTTGCACTACAAAAGTTTGATTTAGTAATGAATTGGCGGAATTTTGCTACGAATTATAAAGGTACAAAAGCAGAATCTGTAAAAGATTTTATAATTTGTTACTCCGTACAACATGGTGATAAATTTAACACAAAATTTAATAATCTTGGCATTGCTACAATGTTTCGTTGGAATAAAATACTTAAGGAAAACAATGATGATTGGCATGCTTTAGTCCCAAAATACATTTGTAGTTCCAGAGGCACAACTCAATTATCCGAACGAGAACAAACTATATTTCTAAAACTTTTATTGCAGCCAAATAAAACTAATATTGGTAAAGCAATAAAATTAACAAAGCAGATTCTTTTTGAACAAGGATACAATAGTTTTGCATGCGATATGACTTATAGGAGATTTGCCGATAAATATAAAAAGCAACATTACGATATTTGGGTACTATCCAGAGAAGATGAAAAAGCATTAAAAGATAAAGTTATCCCTTATATTGAAAGAGATATTTCAAAACTAAATGTCGGAGACGTAATTATAGGTGATGGACATAAACTTGCTTTTCAAATTATTAATCCATTTGATGGAAAGGCATGCAGACCAACTCTTGTAGCTTATCAGGATTGGAAATCAGGAGCATTAGTAGGTTTTGAAATTATGCTTGAAGAAAATACTCAATGTATAGCTTCTGCTCTCCGTAATTCTATAATGAATCTTGGAAAAATACCTAAATATATTTATCAAGATAATGGAAAAGCTTTCAGATCAAAATATTTTACAGAATCAAGTTATGTAAACGGATTATTTGTTAAACTAGGAATAACTCCAATATTTGCAAAGCCATACAATGCCAAAGCAAAGCCAATTGAAAGATTATTTAGAGAAATGCAAGATGGTATAGAAAGACTTTTACCTTCTTTTGTTGGTGCTAATGTTTATGATAAGCCTGCTTATTTAAAGCGAAATGAAAAATTACACAAAAATAATCATAATAATTATATTCCAACTATCGAAGAAGCGGTAGAAATTATAAATAAATGGATAAATTTCCACTATGCTCAAGAATGTCCTCATGTCAAAAATAAAAGTATTGGAGAAATTTTAGATTCCGGAAAAGGTAATGGTATAGACTTATCCCAACTTGATGATTTGATGATGGTATCTGAAATTAAACGTATAGGAAGAAATGGTATTCGTTTCCTTAAATCGGATTATTATCATGAATGTTTATATGGCATAAGAACAAATGTAGTCATAAAGTACAGTCTTTTTGATTTATCAAATGTAAAGGTCTACTCAACAGATGGTAAATTTTTATGTATAGCAACTAAACTTAAACCTATTAATCCACTGGCGAATTATATAGGCGATGCTAAAGATATAGAGGAGTTCAAACAACGTACAAAACAGCAGAAAAGGCTCGAAAAACAAACAGTTAATGCATATTTGACAGAGTTAAATGGCAATCAAATTTTACCATTGGATATTACTGTCCCTGACTATGATGCTTATCAATCTTTAGAAGATAAATATCCTACAACATTTGAAACAAGTTTGGACAGTAATAATGAAAATCCTACAGTATTTTTAAACAATTTTGAGAGATATGAATATATAAAAAACAAAGAAGAAATTTATGAAGATGAAGCGAGATGGTCGAAAAATTTTGAAAAATCCGAAGAGTATAAATTGATATATGAATAAAAGGAGTAAATTATGAAAAATATATTTGTGAAAACTAAAAATGTAAAATCATTTGTTTCTCTTACTACAAAATTAATGAATGCAAATAATAATGCACCTAAAATGGGGCTTATATATGGAGAACCGGGACTTGGCAAAACAGGTGTTATTCTTTGGTGGTCAATTAACCAAGATGCTATAATTGTTACCGCTAAAAATGGAATGTCTGCAAGATGGTTCTTGTCTGATTTGGTTGAAGAATTAGGAGAAACACCAAGATGGAATTCTGCTGATTTATTTAAGCAAGCTACAGCAAAACTGGCAGAAAACCCTAGAATGCTTATTGTAGATGAAATAGATTATTTAATAAACAATTCAAAAGCAATAGAAACAATTCGAGATTTACATGATAAAACTGGAATACCTGTTTTATTAGTTGGAATGGGAGTTGTTGATAAAAAACTTAGCAGGTATAAACATTTGTTTGACAGAATTATTGAAATATATAAATTTGTACCTTTTGATTTAGATGATGTTAAGTTGATAATTAAAACTTTGGCTGAAGTTGAAATTGATGATGAGGTAATTTTATATATACATAAAAATGCTAATCGCCTTAGACAAATTATCAAATTTCTAACAAAAATAGAAAATATAGCAAAAACAAATGATTATAAAGTTATTACTAAAAAAGAATTAGGGGTATAAAAATGCCGACATTAGAGAGCAAAAAAGAAATTGAAGATAAAATTATAAAAATTGCCAAGAAATTAAATATTTTTAGTTTTAATGATATTGAAACACTTATAGAGACATCAAGGATAGATATTATTAAATCATTAGAATATCTGACAACAAATAAAATTATACGAAAACAGGGCAATTGCTAT
>JAFUUC010000045.1 GCA_017471365.1 bacterium | reverse complement strand
TTCTGAAATGTTGATTGTTGCTTTGTTCATGGCAGTCAAATCTTTTCCCACTCTATTTGGCATGCGGCTGCCATTTAAGTCATACAATCCGTCTACACATGAGTGTATCTTTTTGTTATCAGATTTTATACTATCAGGATCAGATATACAGTTTTTATTATAAGTAAGAAACATAGGTGTTCCGTCAGCTAGTACCATTGCAACAGGAGCCATAAATTCTTCTTCATCAGTTACTGTTCCTAATCCTAAAGAATCTGCTGTGTTTAATTTAGTAATTTCAACAGTTTTATCTTCTGTTCCATTGTTGTATGTTATTTCACTATACGGAATACATTCACTAAACGCGGTATTAGTTCCGTCGCAGATCTTTGTAATCTTCATGTACTTGCTTAATTCTTCTGCAAATTCAGCGGTAGAAGAATAGGTATTATTTATTCCTCCATGTAAGTCGAGCATATTCAAGCCTTGAATAAGCTTAGCTTCGGTGACTTTTTTCTGGTTGCCGTCGACTTTTTCGTTCACTTTTGCGATCAGTGTTGGCAAAGTTAATGCAGCGACTACACCGATAATTGCAAGGGTGATCAGGACTTCAGCCAATGTAAATGCTTGTTTAAAATTTTTCATATTCGTCTCCTTAATTTCAACTTTATTATTTCGTATAAATACAGTATAACATGTATCTTATTAAAATTCAACTTTATTTATTAATAAAAATAAATTTTGATTTTGTTTAAAATATTACATTTTATTCATAGAATAATTGTATGGATCAAAGGAAGCTTTTAGGCAAAAGAATCAAGGAATTACGGATACAAAAAGGACTTAAGCAAGAACAACTTGCTGAAATGGTCGATCTTGAGCCTGCTTCCATTTGTAACATTGAAAATGGGCGAAATTATCCGTCGTTTATGAATCTTGAAAAAATTATAAATGTACTTGGGGTTTCTTTTATTGAGGTATTCAAATTCGATCATCACCAAGACCCGGAAAACCTTATGAATGCAATAAACAAAATGCTCTGTGAAAATCCCGAAAAGGTTCAGGATACATACAAAATTGTAAAAGCATTAATCGGATAAGGTTGATTTTATTCTTTCTTTCTTATAGAATCTATTTTGCTGACATAAGGAGAATGAAGAATGGCACAACAATATAATAACCCGAATGCTCAAAATATTAAAAAACGCTATGCCGTTTTAGTTTTTATAAAGGGTTCAACAGCTCCGTTAGTTTTGTATGTTAAAGATGCTCAGAGTCTTTATGATGAAATTATAGAAAAAATGCAAGCTCCAAAACCCCTCCTTATAGAAAAAGATACTGAAGGACCAATAAAAAAAGCCTGCTTTATATCAAATCAGGTTAGTGCTGTTGCTATTCAGGAAGAACAATACGTTTAAAAATATAACTTATTGTATCAATATGTAAGAAGATATTTCAAAAATAAAAAATTTTGTGGTATTAATAATAAAGTAAATTAGTTAGTAAAAAAATAGAATAAAGGAAAAACAAAAATGGCAGTACCTAAGAAAAGAACAGGACATTCTGCTCAAGGAAGCAGAAGAGCAAACTGGAAAGCTACAAAACCAACTACGGCTAAATGCCCTAATTGTGGAGCAACAGTTCTAGCTCATACAGTATGTACAGAATGTGGTACATACAAAGGACAACCGGTAAAATTAGCTGACAAGGCTGCGGCTGTTGCTGAAAAACCGGCTAAAAAAACAACCAAAAAGGCTTCTACAGCTAAAAAATCAACAAAAAAAGCTGAGGTTGTTGAGGAAGTTAAAGCTGAAGAAACTAAAGAAGAAAAAACTGAAGAATAGTTGAAGTTAAGTCGGATGAGTTAATAGACTTGATAAGTTCTTATTTCAAAAGAACTTATTCTGCTTATATACTTATCTGACTTATTCACTTTGACAAGAGAGGGGAGCATGGCAAGAATAGCAATAGACGCAATGGGTGGTGATTATGCACCACGTGCAATAGTAGAAGGGGCGTTGTGGGCAGCTCAGGAATATAATGTTGGACTGGAGCTTGTTGGACGTAAAGATGAATTAGAAGCCGAAATTAATCGAATAAAATCAATTGGTTATATTCTTTCTGATTGCGGAACAAAAGGTCATCAAAGAAAAATACACATTGATGTCGACAAAATTGATTATACAGTCACTCATGCTTCTGAAGTTATCGGCATGGGAGAGGCAGTAGGTCAATCAATTCGCCGTAAAAAAGACTCCTCAATTGTTGCTTCAGTAAAAGCCGTTGCTGACGGACGATGTGAAGCAGTTGTTTCAGCTGGTTCAACCGGAGCAGCAATGGCAGCAAGTTTGTTTGGGTTGGGCAGAATACACGGAGTTACCAGACCGGCAATTGCTGTAACACTTCCAACAATGAAAAAACCGGTTGTATTAATTGACGGTGGAGCAAACAGTGAATCTACACCTGAAATGCTCGTTCAATTTGCACAAATGGGTGTTGCCTACGCAAAACACGTTGTCGGAATTGAAAATCCAACTGTTGGAATTTTAAGTATTGGTGAAGAAGAAGGCAAAGGAAATGCCCTCGTTAAAGATACTTATCCGCTTCTAAAACAGCTAAACGAAGAAGGTAAGATAAATTTTGCCGGAAATATTGAAGGAAAAGAATTATTCATTAACAAGGCGGATGTTGTTGTTGCTGACGGTTTTGCAGGTAATGTTGCATTAAAAGTAACCGAAGGTACTGCTTCTATGCTTTTGAAAATGATTTCAAGCGAATTTAAATCCGATTTTGTAGGATGCTTAATAGGTCTTATGGCAAAACCTTTCCTTAGAAGAATATTAAAACGTATTAATTGGGAAGGTTTTGGTGGGATGTTGCTCCTTGGGG
The DNA here is from genome assembly GCA_017471365.1 of bacterium. GTDB lineage: Bacteria > Cyanobacteriota > Vampirovibrionia > Gastranaerophilales > Gastranaerophilaceae > Zag111. Next base: position 19,917 of record JAFUUC010000045.1, on the reverse strand, counting down.
TTAAAGGAATCTCTGTTATTGCCCACGGAAGAAGCTCCTCTTATGCAATGAAAAATGCCGTCAGAGCTGCCGTTGAAGGTATTAACAACGATATTAATGCCGAAATCGGCAAAAATATAAATGAATAAAAAATAATTAACAGGATAAAAAAATGATAAACTTAAAACCTTTAAAAATTGCAGGTGTAGGATATTGTATTCCGGAAACAGTTATAACTAACGATGATCTTACAAAGTTATACGAAACTTCGGATGAATGGATTTATTCTCGTACCGGTATAAAAGAACGCAGAGTTGTTTCCGGCAATGAAACTGCAATCGATTTAGGGTTTAAAGCTGCAACACAAGCTCTTGAAAAATCAAAAATTAAACCGGAAGATGTTGATTGTATAATTTCAGCAGCTTCTGTTCCACCTCAATTGTATCCAACTTTATCTTGCACATTACAAGCAAAATTAGGCATTCCAAAAGGAGTTCCTGCGTTTGATTTGACAGCGGCTTGTACAGGTTTGATCTACGCATTACAAGTAGCTAGAGGTTTTATCGGATCAGGAATTTACAAAAATATTTTAATCGTAGCTTCCGATAACAATTCAAAAATTACTGACTGGAATGATCGTGGAACTTCCATTCTTTTTGGAGACGGAGCAGGTGCTATGGTTGTTACCGAATCTACAGACGGTGTTGATGACATTTTATCAATAAATATTAGTGCAGACGGTTCTATAGGACAACTTATTTATACAGACATGCCGGGACAAAATTGCCCGCTGGTAAAACCGGCTGATAGCGTGGGTGACGGCAAAATTAGAATGAATGGTAAAGAAGTTTATAAATTTGCAGTTACAACTGTTCCAAAATATGTTGAAGAATGCATTTCAAAATCAGGTATGACATCTGACGAAATTGATTACTTAATCCCTCATCAAGCAAATCAAAGAATTATAGAAGCTATTCAACAAAGACTAAAATATTCTGACGAAAAAGTTATTTCTAACATAAAATACTATGGCAATACTTCAGCAGCATCGATTCCTATAGCACTTGTAGAGGGTGTCGAACAGGGTAAGATAAAATTGGGATCAACGGCGATATTGTGTGGTTTTGGGGCTGGAATGACCTGGGGTGCCGCGGTTGTCAGACTCCGCGAAGGTATCTGTTAAGAGTTTTTTGAATTAATCCTATATATCATATTTGTAACAAAAGACAGATATAGGGTTGAAAATTGGTATAAAATAATTTATAATGTAGTTGAAATAGTCTTGATACGGTAAATCTTGCAACCGAGCCAACAGGCGACAGTGGTGGAGCAAGCCCACATAATCAAGACTATTTTTTTAGTATTTATTGTACCTATCCTTGTTTAATAAATGTAGAGATTTAACGAAATTTTCTTTCCTATTTTGAGTTGTCTTAATAACCAATTTATAATATTTATTAAATTCTTTAAACAAAATTACATCATACCCGCTTTTGGATGTGTAATACTTTGAAGGAGATTTTACAATTTGAGGTATCTTTGTATAGTCCTCATCTGTAATTTCAGGATGTGAAAGCCTATTTTTAATCATATTATCCATTGAAAACAATAAAACATTTGTTCTACTTTTAATAATACTTTTTATATCATCAGATAAAGAAGCTACTTTGACAAAACTATTTAAAATTTCTTTTGTCAAAACATTTCTTGCAAAAGCAATTTTCATTGTTTCAGACATACCAACAGAGTTATTACGAATGTATTCAACTAAATTATATGAATCTCTGTTAAAATCAGTAAAATTTTTGTACTGTTTTTTTAAAGTATATTCCAAACCATACCTCTTAGAAATTATATCATAAATAAAAATTAACTATGTTATAATATTCTTATGTTTCAGATCTATGAAGATGATATTCCGCCGCAATATGAACTTTTTAGGCAAAAAATTAAACAAAATCAATCTTTTGCTGTTACCGGTTTGACATCTTTTTTAAGATTATTTTTGCTTAGTAAAATTAACAAGCAAAAAAAAATTCTATTCATAACCGCCACAGAACAAAATGCTCTTAAATATCAAAGTGATTTGAAAACTATTTTTGATTTGCAAGCAGAAATCATACCGTTTCAAGACATTTCTATGTATGAAACAGTTTCACCTAATCTATACAACTATTCTCAACAGATAGAAATTCTTCTTAAAAAACCCGATATAGTAATTTGCCCTGTAAAATCCCTTTTAGAGAAATTCCCAAATGGAGATTTTTTCAAAAAAAATTCTTTTAACATAAAAATTGGTGATACCATTGATTTAGGCAAATTATCGCGAAAGTTAATCGATTTAGGCTATAAAAAAGCGACAATGGTGAATGATGTTTCTGAATTTAGTATTCGCGGTGACATCGCTGATATTTTTTCTCTTCATCAGAATCCTGTCAGGATAGAACTTTGGGGAGATGAAGTCGTTGATATAAGGTATTTTAATAATGAAACTCAAAAATCCATTGAAAAAACAAAAGAAACAACTGTTTATCCTATTTATAAATTTATAACTGTAGGACAGGAAGAAATTGTAAGCCAATTACAAAATCAGGAAAATGACATACCTGAAGAAAATTATTTTGAGGGTATTGAAGTTTATCAAAATTATTTCAACAAGCAGCTTGTAAGTATTTTTGATTATTTACAGAATTATACAATTGTATTTGATGAAACAAGTGAAATTTATTCAAAATATGAATTTCTGGATGATAATTATAACAAGCAGCTTGAAGAAAATTTGAAAAGTAGTTTAATCGGCAATCTTGAAGGTAAAAATCATTTTACTTTTGAAGAATTTTTGCGTTCAACTTCATATTTTACAAAAATTGGATTTAACAATTTTATTGACGGAAATACATTTGATTTAATAGAATTTAACACTCAACCTTTAAAAAGTTTTGAGGCAAATTTTGAAGCGGTTGCTGAATTTATTGATCAAAACAAAAATTATAAAATAATAACTGCGACTGATTATCCTGAACGTTTAAGAGAAGTTCTTGAAGAATATGAAATTTTTAATATCGAATATACAGATAGTATAATTTGCGGCGGTTGTATTTTAGAGGATTTCAAAACAATTATCATAACTGACAGAGAACTTTTTAACCGGCGTTCAAAAGAAATTTCTGCTTCAAAAAAATCTTCTTATAAAGAAAAACCTGAATATATAGAAAACATAAATGATATCAAGCCTGGTGAATATGTTGTACATACAATTCATGGACTGGGAATTTACAAAGGGCTTTCAAAACAAGAAATTGATGGGCAGTTAAAAGATTATTTAACTATAGAATATGCAAATAAAGACAGATTGCACATTCCGGCTGAACAGATAAATCTTCTTTGCAGATACCGTGGTTCAGGCAACACGCGTCCTAATTTGTCTAAAATGGGAGGACGTGATTGGGAAAATACTAAATCTAAAGTCAAAAAATCGGTAGAAACAGTTGCCTACGATCTTTTAAGACTTTATGCAAAACGCAAAATGCAACAAGGGATAGAATTTTTCCCGGATACAAACTGGCAAATAGAAATGGAAGAAGCATTTGAATATGTTGAAACTCCGGATCAACTTCGAGCAATAAATGAAGTTAAGCATGATATGGAATCATCTCAGCCAATGGATAGGTTAATTTGCGGCGATGTCGGGTTTGGTAAGACAGAAGTTGCTATGCGTGCAATTTTTAAAGCAATTACATCAGGAAAACAGGCAGCGGTAATTGTTCCGACAACAATTTTAGCCCTACAGCATTTTCAAACAATGTCTGATAGATTTAAACCTTTCGGAGTTCGTGTTGAGCTTTTGTCACGTTTTAGAACAACAAAAGAACAAAAAGAAACGACAAAACACCTTGCAACGGGTGAATGTGATGTTGTTATAGGTACTCACAGACTTTTGCAGGAAGGGATTATATTCAAAGACTTGGGGCTTTTAGTAATTGATGAGGAACATCGTTTTGGTGTTCGCCACAAAGAAAAACTCAAACAATTACGCGAAAACATTGATATTCTTTCAATGTCAGCAACCCCGATCCCGCGAACTCTTTATATGTCTTTATCCGGAATAAAAGATATTTCTACAATAAATACACCGCCCAAAAATCGTTTACCGATCAAAACTTATGTCGGAGAGTGGAATGAAAACATGGTCAAAAATGCAATTCTCCATGAGATAGATAGAGAAGGACAAATATTCTACCTGTACAATAGAGTTGAAACCATAAGAGAGTTTAAAAATCAATTGCAAAAAATTGTTCCAAATGCACGTATAGCAATTGGTCACGGGCAAATGGATGAAAAAGAACTTGAAGAAGTAATAGTTGCATTTGCAAACCATGAATATGATATTCTTCTTGCAACAACTATTATTGAAAATGGTCTTGATATCCCCAATGCAAATACCATGATTATACACGACTCTGACAAATTCGGACTTGCTCAACTTTATCAATTAAGAGGCAGAGTAGGACGTAGTGAAAAACAGGCTTATTGTTATTGTTTTTATAGACAGAGTAAAGAAATTTCAAAAGATGCTATAAGTCGTCTTAAGGCAATCAAAGAATTTACAACACTAGGAAGCGGATATCAAATTGCATTGCGTGACATTGAAATTCGTGGAGTTGGTAATATTTTAGGTACAAAACAACATGGACACATGATAAATGTTGGTTTTGATACTTATTGTGAATTATTGGAAGAAGCCGTACACGAACTTCAGGGAGAAAAAATTGAAAAGAAAACTCCGGCAATTATAGATATAAACGTAACTGCCTATATTCCTGATGAATGGGTAGGTTCAAGCGAACAAAAAATGATTGAATATAAAAGACTGGCAGATGTAAAATCTACGGTTGAACTTGACTATATTGTTGAAGAATGGAAAGATAGGTTTGCTACTCCTCCTGAAAGTGTCGAAAATCTTATAAAACTTATTAGATTAAGACTTTCAGCGACAGAAGTAAAAATTTCCGCCATTCGAGAAAATGAAAACTCTGTAAGAATTTATACCCCATATTCTAATGCGGAATGGAATTTGGTTAAAAAAGTTTTACCGGCAAATATTATACGAAAAATCAAATTTACACCGGCTCCAAAAACTTGCCAAGAAGGTATTTCTATCTTAATTTTGGACACTTCCTATGTAAATTTTGATGAAGTATTTAACATTTTAACAGATTTGTTTTATTATATTAACAAAGTTAGCTATGAATATTAAAAAGAAAGAGGGATATTTTATGAAAAAAACAAAAATAGCAGCCACATTATTAGTTTCAGCAATGCTTTTAGCAGGATGCGGCATAAAAGGTAGTCAGGCTATTATAAAAATTAATGATCACGTAATTACACAAAAAGAGTTTGACAAAATTATGGATCAACAGATTACACAATCACCATTTGCAAAACTTTCAGGAGCTGATAACGTAAAAGCTGACAAAGACGGCTTTATTTATCTTATGACAGCTCAAAGAGTAATAAATCAAATGATTGTAGAAGAAATTCTTGATCAAGAAGCAGAAGCTCGCGGAATTACAGTATCAAAAGAAGAACTTGACCAAGCAATTAAAGACACTATGGATAAAATCGGCGGCAAAAATATGCTTATGGAAGCTCTTAAACAAAATGGTATTTCAACTTCCGAATTTAAAGCAAGTCTTAAAAAACAGGTTAAATACAGAAAGCTTGCTGCAACAACCGGTTCAATGGAAGCCAGTGAAAAAGAAGCAAAAGATTTTTATAACAAAAATATTTCCAAATTCAAACACGGAGAACAAGTTCGTGCTTCACACATTTTGATATCATTTGATCCGGAACAAGTTAAAGCAGAAATTTCTTCAGATCCTAAAAAAGAATTATCTGAAAAAGAAGTAAAAGCCGAAGTAGACAAAGTTATGGCAGAAAAGAAAGCTTTAGCAGACAAGATTGCAAATGAATTAAAAGCAGATACTTCAAAATTTGCCGAATATGCAACAAAATATTCTCAAGATCCTGGTTCTGTTGCTCAAGGCGGAGATTTAGGATTTTTTGAAAAAGGCAAAATGGTTCCTGAATTTGACAAAGCTGTTTTTGCGGCAAAACCAAACACCGCACCAGGCGTTGTTAAAACTCAATTTGGTTATCACGTATACATCGTAACAGACAGAATGGCAGCCGGAGCTGTTCCTTTTGAAAAAGCAAAAGCAGATATCGAAGCATACCTCAAAAACCAAAAAGAAGTAAAAGCTCTTGATGATATTACTCAAGCAGCCAAAAAGAAATCTACAATTGAATACGTAGACGAAAAATATAACCCAGATGTAATAAATGATAAACTGCACAATCAAGTAAATGATTTGACCGGCGGAGCAAAAGATGAATACGATAAGTCACAAAAGGACAAAAAAGCTCCAGCTAAAAAATAATTAAAAATGCCGGATTAAAAGTCCGGCATTTTTATTAAAAAATCATACAAATGCTTTATTATTATATTTTATTTAGTTTGATATAATCGTCTTATGCTTGATATATTATCACCGGCAGTATACATACCAACAATATTTGTATTATTGATCATAATATTTGCATATATTTTTGCCCAAGACGCAAAAAAAATTGGCAAAACAAGTACCAAAGGTTTGCCATACTATGATGAAGTTGCTATGTCTGTTGAATATATTACAAGAAATATCTTGCAAGACGGGAGATTTAAATATAGAAACAACGTTGATCCTGATATAACATACGAAAATCAAACTTACAATTCTTTAAGACATGCCGGAACTCTTTATTCTTTATATTTATACGAAAAACTTGGTTTTGAAAAAAAATATCATGATTTGAGGGTTTTGTCTTCAAAATATTTTATCAACCGTTATATCAAAGAAATTGACAAGACTAAATTTGCTGTTATCTCAATTCCGGAAGAAGAAAATATAAATATTCCAATTGCAAAATCCGGAGCAGCGGGAATAGCATTGTGTGCATTGTCAAATTTACTTTCCGAAAATGAAATTGATTTAAAAATTTTGCAGGGACTTGGTGAATTTTTACTTTCTATGCAAAGTAAAGACGGAAATATTTATGCATACTATGATTTAGACAAAAAAGAAATAAATAAAGAAGCCGAAGCTGTTTATTATACCGGAGAAGCGGCAGCAGGATTGGTTTGCTTGTACGAAGTTGACCCGCAGCAAAAATGGCTTGATTGTGCAAAAAAAGCTCTCTTTTATTTACATAGAACACAAGCAACAGGAAATTTTGAACCAATTTTTGATCACTGGGCAGTTTTTGCTATAGAAAAACTTGTTAAAATGAATCTTTTAGTTCCACAAGAATATCAACTCTTGAAAGATTATGTTGAAAAAATGGCAATTCCTATGCTTACAGCACAAATCACTAATAAAGATCACGTTTATTTTGGAGCTTTTAAAGATAATATAAGACCTTGCAGTCTCGGAACTATTATGGAAGGACTTGCAGGAATCTACTTTTGTACAGATAGTGAACAATTAAAAACTGTTATTTATAAATCAATTGCGATTGGTTGTATGTTTTTGAGCCGTACTCAAGTAAAAACAGGTCAAAATGCCGGTGGACTCCCAAATTCTGCAAACTGGATAAAACCCGGTGTTACCCCTAATGCCAGTGTCATCAGAATTGATAACGTACAACACGTTATTTGCGGATGGCTTAGATTTCAAAATATTTTAAAGGCTAGAGAGACTTATTAAGCACGGTTTTGTTTCGACCTGAATTTTTAGCCTCATAAAGACACTTGTCTGCTTGTTCTACAAATTTTTCTTCAGAATCTATATCATCACTAAGCTGACAAGCACCTATACTAACCGTCAAAGATATAATTTGATCATTATATTCCAAATCAAGAGTATCAATTGTTTTACGAAATCTTTCTAGCGGAATAATTGATTGATCTATATCGGTTTCCGTAAGCAAAACAGCAAATTCTTCTCCTCCAATACGAAAAACCGTATCTGATTTTCTAAACGTTTGCAAAGCTGCATTAGCTATTTCTCTCAAAACAAAATCTCCGCACTGATGTCCGTATGTATCATTAATTCTTTTGAAAAAGTCAACATCAAACATTGCAAGAGTTAATTTGTTTTTATATCTTTTTGCACGCGAAAATTCTTTATCCAAAGCACCGTCAAAACACCGCCTGTTTGGAAGTCTTGTCAAAGCATCTGTTAAAGACAAATATTTTGTTCTGGAATACATAAAATTTATCTGCTTTATAACTTCCATTTTATTTTCTTCCGGAACATCAAATGTCTGAATAATATGTTCAATACTATGTTGAATTTCATCAAGCAAATCTTCAGGCAAATTAAGATTATCTACTTCATCAACCATAAAAACATATTAACACAAAACCCAGGTCTTAATCAATGCTCCTTAACATAGTTTCAATCCCTTTTCCAACAAGCTCAGAAAGCTTTAGAGCATTAATCAGAGAGATACGATGCTTACCATTTTCAACATTACTAATGTAAGATTTACTCAACCCGGTTTTTTCAACAACATCATCTTGAGACATTTTTTGTCTTGTTCTGTACATTTTAAAGTTAAAACCAAATGTCTCAAGTATTTTTTGTTCGTCCATAGTTTAATTTTATAGTCTTGACAATAATATATCGACAGACTACAATAAGAATAATTCTATTATATAATAATAAATTGTTATGTAGAAGGAGACGTTATGAACACAGCAAAATATATTGCAAAAAATGTTAAGAGGTTACGCAATGAGCGTAAAATTACCCTTCAAGAATTGGCTGCTGCTACGAACATTAGTGAGCATTATCTGCAAAGAATCGAAAACGAAGACGCTAAAGGGCTTAAACTTTATCATATTGAAGTTTTTTGCAAAGCTTTTGGTGTTGAGCCGCGAGACATTTTAAATTAATTAAGGTAATTATATACAATGTTACACAAGAATATTTAGTTAATAAATATTTATCATATTGATAGTTGGAAATTTTTATATTAAAATATGGTATAGAATTAATAGGAATAGGGATGGAAGAAAACACAAATACATTTCAAGGAACCTTTATTGATTTATTTGCAGGAATAGGGGGGTTCCGTATAGCATTTAGTAAAGAAGGGTATAAGTGTGTTTTTTCTTCTGAAATAAATAAACATTGTCAAGAAGTATATTTTAATAATTACAATGAATTACCTTATGGCGATATTACTAAAATAAACCCTAAAGATATCCCTGATTTTGATATTTTAACAGGAGGATTTCCTTGTCAACCATTTAGTATATGTGGAAGAAGAAAAGGGTTTGAAGATACAAGGGGAACTTTATTTTTTAATATTTGCAATATAATAAAAGAAAAACAACCTAAAGTAGTGGTATTAGAAAATGTAAAACACTTAGTTCACCATGATAAAGGAAATACGTTTAAAGTAATCATTGAGAGTTTAGAAGATTTAGGATATTGGGTAACATATAAAGTTCTGAATGCAAAGGATTTTGGAGTCCCTCAAAACAGAGAACGTATTATTATTGTGGCTTCGAAATATAGTAAATTTGATTTCAACAAATTGCATTATAATCTTACACCACCAAAAGTAAAAGATATTTTAGACGATAAAATAGAAAATGTTCAATATCTTTCAAAAGATGAATATACATTATTAGATGAAGTTCGACAACAAGATTCTGGTTTATTATTTGTTGGATATAGGAATAAAGGTATTTGGAAAAAAGGAATTAGACCAAATACTGAACATTTGTCAAGGGTTCATAGGCAACCTAATAGAATTTATTCAGTAGAAGGTATTCATCCTACTATTCCTTCTCAAGAAACATCAGGAAGATTTTTTATATATTTACCTGAAATTGATAAGGTAAGAAAATTAACCATAAATGAGTGCTATAAATTAATGGGCTTTCCTGAGGATTTTAAAAAGTCGAATATTATAGGTGAAGCCTATAAACAAATAGGAAATTCCGTTTGTGTATCATTAATTCAAGAGATAGCAAGACAAATATCAGAGCAGGGACTTTTAATGGAGGTTAAATCTAATGGATTACAGAGAAAAATTGTTAGAACTTTTCAACAAAGCCTATTTGCTAAAATCGGTTGATTTAAACCTTAATAATCAAGTAAAACAATCCGTTGAAATAATTGCCCAAAAAGCAATTTCACAAAAAGCTGTATATACTGTATTTGTTACTTTAGCAATATATAAATTATTAAATCCAAAACAAGATATAAGATATCATCAAAGCCATATGCCTAATGGTTTTTCAGGAAGAACTATTGACACAAAATATATAACACCCACATTGAAAGAGTTAGGATTACCCTCAATGAATGAAAGCGGATGGCTTACTCGTTCATTAGAACAACCATTTCCATTTACTTTGGATTTTCAAGGGAAAATAAGAAATACAAAAGTAAAAGAAGCTTTTTTATATTTAATTGATACAATTCAAAAAAATCCTAAAATTACAAAAAATATCATGTTGTATCTTTTATATTTGTTAATTGAAGAAAAAAAGAAGAATGAAGTTAAAATCATAAAATTATCTAATCCTGATAAATTACAAATATCTGAAATCATTGACATGCTATCAAAACATTTCTTTTATAATTATCACACTTCCAATGGTGCAAAACTACCAGTAATAGCATTTTATGCAATTTATAAATCTTTACTTACTGATATGAAACGTTATAAAAATTGTAAGTTGAAAGATTTAGGATTTCATACAACTTGTGATGCCACATCTAAAAGTTCAGGGGATATTGAAATATACTCAGATAAAAGTATTTTGAAAGAGACATTAGAAATAAAATTTGAAAAAGAAATTGATTGTAATATTGTAAGAGTAGCAAGAGAAAAAATTATAAAATATAATCCAACTCGTTATTATATTCTATCTACAAAGCCAATAAAATCTGAGGATAAAGAAATAATTGATAAGATAGTTAAAGATTTAAGAATTAAACATGGTTGTCAATTGATAATCAATGGTGTAATACCAAGTTTAAAATATTACTTACGACTAATTTCTTCTTTAGAATTTTTTATGTCTACATATTCTCAACTTATAGAAGCAGACAATGAACTCAAACCTATTCATAAAGAAAAATGGAACGAAATAATAAGTCAATATAATAATGAATAATATGGTAACATTGTATATGGTTACCTTAGAAAACTCTAATACATAACAAAATAGCCGTCAAAAACGGCATTTAGTAAAAGGTTAGTGTGTGTAGGAGAAAATAAAGAAAAAGAAAATGGTTTGTATACATGTTATATATTCCCTATTTACTGCGTAATTACACGTACTTATGGCAAACTTTTACAATTCTTAATGTTTAATTAATAATAAGAATGTTTTTGGGGAAATATTTTATTTTACTAAATTTGACTTTTTACAAATTATTATTAAAAACCCAACAAAAGTGTCGTACAAACGGATGATTTTTTTCAAAAAGCTTGAGAAATCGTTACAAAAAGTCGACAATATACTAAAGAAGGTAGAATAGTGAGACTTAATAGCGGTATTTTTTACAATGACAGAGGGCTAACCACATCCATTCGTGCTATGCATTTGCAGAGTGAAATTCTTGGAATTGCAAATGAAAACGTAAGTGGATTTGATAAAATCGGATACCAAAGAAAAGAAATTGTTGTTCCGTCCTTTGCAGAATTTCTGGGAGCAAACGCTCTTTCTACAACTATTGATGATAAAGTTGGGCGTATAAATGCTTCTGACAATCCTCTTGATATTGCTATTGCAAATAAAGGATATTTTCAAACCAAAACAGAAAATGGTATAAAATTAACTCGTGACGGAAGATTTAAAATAGGGAAAGATGGTTCTTTGTTAACATTGGAAGATGCTCAGGTTCTTTCTAATTCAGGAATACCTATAAAATTCCCATTTATTCCACAAGAATTAAATCAAATTAAAATTGACAAGGAAGGAAAAATTTCTTTGTTTAATCCGAAAACAAACAAATTTTCTCTTGTTGGACACCTTGGTGTTGTTGATTCTAATGGTGCATATGTTATGGAACCAAACATTAAACAAGGTTACAATGAATATTCAAATGTTTCGTTGCAAGAGGAATTTATTAAAATGATGCCTATCATGAAAAATTTTGATGCAAACAGGCAAATGTTTCTATTACAAAATGATGTTTTGAGTAGAGCAATACAATCATTAAGTTCGTCATCATAAAGAAATTGAGGTATAAAATGAATTTACAAGGAATAATTTCTAAAGGAACAAATAACGCATTAGTACAATTTGAACGTTTTGGTCAGATTGCAAATAATCTTGCAAATATGAACACGACAGGATACAAAAAAGTTTCTTTTGAAGACGTTTTGAAAGAAGACGGATACGTAACAGGTGTTGTTCGTACAGATTATTCTCAAGGTTCATTGCGTACGACGAGTAATCCATATGACGTTGCAATAGACGGACCTGGATATATTCCTGTAACATCTCCGTCCGGCGAAGTTCAATACACTAGAGACGGAGCTTTTAGGCGTAGTAAAGAAGGCTACCTTGTAACAAGTGATGGTTGGCTTGTTGGTGACGGTATAAAAATTCCTGCAAACTGTGTACGATTTGATATAAAATCAAACGGAGAAGTTATGTCTTTTGATTCGGTTACCGGCAAAAGTAAAAAAATTGGAACGATCCCTCTAATCAGATTTGATAATCCGGACGGAATGCAAACAACCGATATGGACAGACTTATTGCGACAGAAGATGCCGGAGAAGCAAGACTTATAAAAGATCACGATCAAATTAAACAAAATCATTTAGAACGATCTAATGTAAGTGTTTATCAATCAGCAACAGATATGTTGAGATTAAATGCCTCAATGCTTGCAAGTATGCAAATGTTAAAAATGGCAAATCAAATGTATGAAAGAGCCATAAATATAAGACAATAATAGAAAGGATTAAACAATGTTTACTTCTTTTGATAGTATGAATAAAGTTTCACTCATGATGGACTTAATATCCGAAAGACAAAGGGTTTTAGGTGCAAATATTGCCAATGTCGACACTCCTGGTTATGTAAGGCAAGATATTGATTTTGGACAATATTTAAGCTCTATGAATAGTCCACTTGAAACAAGATTATCTGAAAAGCTGGGACCTTCTGCTATAATTTCAGATCAATCAGAAGGACCTATAAATTCGGCAGATGAACTTTTAAAATTGCAGGAGAACTCTATATTATATTCAATGGCGACAAGAAGAATGTCGAATATAATTACACAAATGAAAACTGTAATAAATGTTGGTAAGTAATAATATCAGGGAGGCAATATAATGGGTTTATTAAATTCAATAGATATTGGAGCAAAAGCACTAAAAGTTCACGGCAAAAGAATAGATGTTCACGCAAAAAACATTGCAAATATTGATACACCAAACTATGTAAGAAAAATTCCTGTGTTAAATTCAACAGATGATTTATCCTTTCATGGAGTTTTGAACAGTATGAAAGAGGATGTATTTGCGGTTGGTACATTACCTGATTTGCAGGGAGGCGTGACATTTTCCGGAATAGTAGAAGATCCAACTCTTGGAGAAAAAATATACAAACCAGGACATCCTGATGCAGATGAGAATGGTTATATTAGAGCTTCAAACGTAAATGCGATGGTTGATATAGCAGATGCACTAATGGCACAAAGAGCGTATGAGGCAAACCTGGCTCTTATAAACATAACAAAATCAATGGCTTCGCGAGCAATTGATATTGGAAGATCATAATATTTACAAATTAATGGTTTTATGATATAAGAGTTTAGTAAAATCTTATGTCGATGTGGTGGAATGGTAGACACGCATGCTTGAGGTGCATGTGGCGAGAGCTGTGGGGGTTCAAGTCCCCCCGTCGACATTTATTAAAAGTAGGGTGGACTTCAGTCCACCAAATACATAATCGGTAGACTAAAGTCTACCCTACGAACTATTTAATAAAATTAGGTTTAATATAATGAAAAAGTTTATCTTGTATCGTATAATAGCAGCTCTTATTGGAGGATATTTCGTTTTTATTGAATGCTGTTTATATAACATCGCAACTAATCCTAGTAATAATTTTTGGTTAGTCAGACTGGAAGCATTACCTCTTGAAATTATACTAGTCTTTATCATATATAAATTACGTCAAAAAGCACTTGAAAAATAACTCAAGCAGTCTTTAATTTTATATCACATTCATAACCTAAGCCACGAATGAGTTTTATTGCAGTATCAATTCGAGGAGTAACTTTTCCATTTAGTATTTCAGATAAGTTACTTCTATCAATAGAACTTGCTTTGGCAAGTCTTGATATTTCTCCATGACCACGAGCTTTGACAACGTAAGTCAAACATCTTATAAATGTATTAAAATCTCCGTCTTCCAAAAATTCTTGCAAGGTGAGTTCAAGCCATCCTGCTTCAAACTCAGGGTCTTGTAAACGTTCCATCATATCATCATCAAAACTGGGAGCTTTGTCTAACCATTCTTTTTGTTTATTTGTCAATGTCATAATTATTCCTTTCAATATAGTCTTCAAAATATTTGTTTGCTTGTTGTACGACTTTCTTTTGGTCTTTCTTTTCACTACCTGCTACAAATAATATAACAGTTGTTTCCAAATCATAGTAATAAATTCTATATCCTTTGCCAAAGTCCATGCGTAATTCTGATAATTCCGATTTTTGTAATGGTTTGTGGTCACCATATAAGCCTTCTCTCAATTTATCAACACGTTTTATAACTCGTAATTGCATTGACATATCTAAGCTATCAAGTCAGTGAATATATGGACATTTGCCATCTGTTGTATAGTAATACTTGATTTCCTTTTCCATAATTATATTATGTCGGTTAAACCGACATTTGTCAAGGGGAATATTAAGAAATTTTTATAATTTCTAATCCCAAAACTAACCTAATATTATAGTAAGTCTGCGTATCCAATTTCATAAGCAATATCAATCTGTGATAAATATTGCAATTTTCACCCAAATATTGTAATATTTTCTTGTCGCAGGGTTCCTCTTTTGGCACCTTAACGACACCATTTTAACTAACAAAGTTGGAAGTCAACCATATATGAAAGAAAAGTGGTACAATAAAAAATTATCAATACAAGCTGTTATAATAATTATTCTAGTACTTGTTATTCTAGTACTCATAAATCCATTATTTAGCTTGCCAGATATTGAATGTTCAAGATCTAAAGATATTTGTTCTATTTATTCAAGGAATATTATTTTAAACAAAACAGAACTTGTAGACCAATTCAATATTTCAGATATTGAAGACCACTACATTACTATGGCTCCTAATCATTATTATCCCTCAATGGACTTAACAATCTATTTTAAATCAAGAGATTATATTACTTTGGATTTTATAACAAAAGGGGAAAAAAGAGCAGAAGCAATTTTTTATGGCATATTAAATGATGATAACTTTACATTAAAAGGAAATTATTGGAAGTCTTTGTTTGGCAACTATTAAATTTCGTATCCTAATATTAACCTAATATTATAATACGTCTGCCTATTCAACTTCGTAAGCAATATCAATCTGTGATATCTATTTTTATTTTAATATATAGTGTGTTGCTCTTGCTTCACCTTGTTTAATTAGAATATTTTTATTCACTAAATCGGCAATGTCTCTATTTGCAGTATCATGAGAACAATTACACATCTTTGCCCATTTTTTTGTAGTTAAATTGCCTTCAAAATTATCTAAAAGCTTTGTTAAAACTTTTATTTGTCTTTTGTTAAACACTTGTGATTTGTTCTTTTCCCAAAATTCTGCTCGTTTTAAGACATCATTAAATATTTGTTCTGAATCTTCTATCGCAATAACCAAGTTTTCCAAAAACCATTTGAGCCATAAAGTTATATCAACAGAATCTTTTTGTGTAATTTGTAAGATTTCATAATATGATTTTCTGACTTTTTTTATTTGTGAAGACATTGAATAAAATCTATCAGAAGTATTTTCGCTTCTTGCAAGCAGCATATCTGTTAAAGCACGTGCAATTCTGCCGTTACCGTCCTCGAACGGATGTATTATAACAAACCATAAGTGAACAATTCCAGCTTTTATAACTAAATCTGTATCTTTTTCTTTGTTTATAAAATCAATTAATTTGCACATTTCTTGTGGTAAATTTTTTGCACTCGGAGCTTCATAGTGAACTTTTTCGTGTCCTAACGCACCTGACACAACCTGCATTTTCCCATTTGAATCATCTCTGTATTCACCAACTTTAATTTTATACAAACCACTTCTGCCACTTGGAAACATAGCAGCTTGCCAGCCAAATAATCTATCATCACTAATCGGTTTATCTAAATTAATGGTTGCATCTAACATCATATCAACAATGCCTTGAACATCACGTTCTACATATATATCACCACCAACATCCAAACCCAATCTTCTTGCAATAGATGAACGTACTTGTTCGACATTTAGTTTTAATCCCTCAATTTCACTTGATTTTATTACATCTTCCGTTAAAACATTCAACTTTGCATGCTGGCTGTTTTCAAAACCCAAAGACTGCATTTTACCAAGTAGTATTCCTTGTTTTAATCTAACTGAAGACAACAAAGGCATAATGATGTCCTTGTTATAAGTAAAATTAGGATATTCAGAGTTTTGCCAAATGTATTTTTCCATATTATCTACGCACCATATGCGTATATTATACAATATTATCAACGCAATTTCAAGATGTATTAACGCGATTTCTGCGTTAATTTATTAAATTATCTACGCATAAAAAATGTTGGGCATACTTTCCCAACAAACAGATTATTCTACAGACTTTTGTTGTTTCGACAACATACCCGGTACTAACAAACACACAATAAGTGCTATTATGTTTATAAATGGTATTAAAAAGTTTAATGCAAGAATCGATAAAGTTGTAATAACTCCTATTTTTAAGCTCCCAGTAATATCATAAAAACGCTTAATATACGATACGATTGTTAAATAAATTCCCACTAAACTCAAAATTATACATATCGGTAAAAAACAACAACTAAACCCATTGCTTTTAATATAATAATTGGAACTAAAAATAACATAATTGTAATACAAACCCAAAAATAGCTCAATCTTCCAATTGGTCCATCTATTTTCCACATACTTTCACTTTCATCAAAATCAATCATAAGACCTCATACCATCCGGTAGTGTACAATAATTTTCAGATAATTTACAAAATATATACAAATCTTTATATTTTTTTTATTTGCCCTGCTATTTTTGTATTATATTTTTGTATTATGAAAAAATTTTTAATTGGCATTTTTTTATTTTTTGGACTTGGTTGCTTTGCAGATCAATTTGTTCCTAATTTCAACGAGATGAAAACTATTCGCTGCGACGTTGAAGAAAATATTTATAATGAAGATAATTCTGTTGTTTCTAAAACAAATTATTTTAGAATATTCAAACTTGATGATCCTAATCAAAAAATATACCTCCAAAAAGCTCCTGTTGACTGGCTTTCATATTATGGTGAAGATAAGATAGAATTTACACTACAACCTTTGGCTGATGACTATATTATGACTTCTGCTGTTGTTATCGATAGAAAAAACTATACATACTATTCCAAAACAAAAATTGAATACGACAATGCTGCTTTTGGAACAAGGTATGCTATTGCAAATGGAAATTGCAAATTGTTAGATTAATTATGTAGAAAACTTTGTTAATTGTATGTAGAAAACAATTAGTTTTCTACATAATAAAAAATATTACTGTGTAATTTTTTTTCTTTTGTAGAAAACAAAGAATTTTATAAAAACTTTTCTACATTTTTCCTACAACAAATCTCTCTTTATCTACTGCTTTTTGCGGGTTTTCTACAAATATTTAATGCTTATTACTACTATTAAATTTATATATATTAATATTTTATATTTTATTATTGTTTTTATAATATAATCTTTCCAAAAGGAGTATGAATATGAAATTTATCATTGGAAAAGAGAATTTACTAAATGGAATAAGAATTGTTGAAAGAGCTACTTCTCAAAAAGCTGTTCAACCAGTATTGTACAATATTTTAATTGAAACATTAGAAAATAATAAAATTAGGTTGACTGCAACAGATTTGGTTTTAACTGTTATAACATCTCTTGATGCTCAAATTCAAGAACAAGGAAAAATTACACTTCCTGCAAAAAAATTAAATGAAATTGTTTCAAAATTGGGTAATGATCTTGTAACTTTTGAAGTTGAAGAAGGAAGTACAAATGTAAGTATAACATGTCAAAAATCAAAATTTGATATCATTGGGATTTCTGCAAATGAATATCCTTCAGAAGTATTTAATTACGAACTGGATGAATCAAAATGTTTTGACGTTGAATTAACTCCGTTTTTGAAGGGAATAAGACAGGCAGGATTTGCTTCAGCAAGTTATGAAGTAAGTAATCTCTTATCAGGTGTTGTATGTGATTTTTCAAACGGTATTTTGGAGATTGCTTCAACAGACGGAAATAGGCTTGCACGTGTTAGGGAAAAACTAAAAAATACGATAAGTGAACAATCTCAATTTATTATTCCTTCAAGAACCCTGAATGAATTATTAAAAATGGGTTCATTTATAGAAGATGAAAATGTGAAAATCTGCAAAGATAAATCTACTATCATCTTTAAAACAGAAAAAATATTAACAATATCAAGACTTTTAGAAGGTCAATTCCCAAGATATAATCAGTTGATTCCAGCTGAAACTCCAAAAAATGCTATCGTGAATGTTTCACAATTGATAGCTGCATTAGAAAGAGTTTCAGTTATGGTTAATGACAAGACAAGTATTGTAAAAATGCATTTTGCAGATAATACACTTACTTTGAGTGCAGATACGCCGGATGCCGGTAAATCTGAAGATCAGATAGATATCCAATATACAGAAGAAGAATTAATGATTGCTTTTAATTATAGATTTGTTTTGGAAGCATTGAGAATTATAGAAAGTGATGATGTAATAATTGGATTGAATGCACCATTATCAGCAACTGTCTTAAAACCAAACAGTGAAGAAGATTTTATTTGTTTAATAATGCCGGTTCAAATAAGGTAATAAACAAATTAAATAGATTACAAATTTAAATCATTATAGCTTAATTCGTAGTTCAGGATGTTAAAAATCTCCTGAACTTCGTTGAATTTAATGGTTCCACGTTTTAGTTTATTAGAAATATTGTTGTAAGAGTAAAATTTTCCTGTTCTTTCTGAAAGAATTTCACAAACTTTTTTCAGAGTAGTACCTCTGCGAGCAATTATGACTTTGATTTCTTCCCTAATGTTCATTCAGAAGATTATACATTACAACACTTGACAAAACCAAAAACACTTTTATAATAACACTATAGTTATATATATAACAACTAAATTATGTAGTATTAAGTATAGTTATGTTGTGAAAAGGAGAAAGATATGGAAAGAAAAACATTTAATCATGGTATCAGTAGGTTGGGGTTACTACCCCAACACGTAAAATTCCCTTCCCTTGCTAGGACTCTGCCGAGCAAACAATCCAGTGAATTGTTTGCGAGAGGTAAGGTAGGGATGGGTGGTTCGATATGCCACATTAAACAACCCACCCCAACCCTCCCTAACCATGGAGGGAGAAAGGCAGCCTTCACACTAGCAGAGGTTCTAATCACCCTAGCAGTCATAGGAGTAGTCGCAGCAATGACTCTGCCAACATTAATTGCAAAGATCAACGAAAAAGCTGACTCAAACCAAAAAGCTGTAATCGAAGCTAAACTTATTCAAGGACTAAACATGTTAGATCTTAACGGATGTATGAATGATACTTATTCTTATACCGCTGAATTTGTAGAAGAATTAGGTA
>JAFUUC010000044.1 GCA_017471365.1 bacterium | reverse complement strand
GTTTGCCCCTTGCGGGGAACAGACCCACCCTTAGTCCCTCCCTAGCTAGGGAGGGAAGTTTTTTCAATGGTGGCGTGATAGTGTGCGTAGCACCCCTCACCCCTAACCCCTCTCCCACAAGTGGCGAGGGGAATTTTACGTGTTGGGGTAGTAACCCCAACCTACATTTGCCACTAGGCTGTAATTCACCAGTAGCTTGGGTTTGCTGAGTTGCACCCCATGTAAAGTCTTGTAATTCCTCGTTTTTGACACTATCGATGGCTGCAAATGCACATGGGGTAAGGGTTTCAGTTAGCCCCCCCCCCCATAGGGTCGAAATGCAGTCATAGTGCGGGTTTTCAGGTTTGAAATTGTCCATAAGCCTTGCCTTTCCGTCGTTTTGACTGTTTTTGATTCTTAACTTCCTCGCGTGTTTATTAAACACTCTACCATTATAAACTATTTTTCAGCATTACGCAAGGGTTGATTAAAAGTTTTATTTAAAATACTATCAAGAAGAAAAGAGGGAAATGTATGTTAGATATTAAATTGATTAGAGAAAATCCTGAAAAGATAAATGAACTTCTCAAAAGACGCAATCCTAACCTATCAATCGACGAAGTTCTTAAAATAGACGAAGAACGCCGCAAAGTCCAAGCCCAAGCAGACGACTTGCGTTCAAAAAGGAAAAATGAATCGCAAAAAATCGGCTTGATGAAGAAAAACGGTGAAGACACCACAAAAATTCAAGAAGAAGTTCGCCAACTCGGTGATGAAATCAAAACTCTTGAAGAAAAGCAAAATGAACTTGATGAAAAACAACGCAACGTTCTTCTTCACATCCCTAACATTCCGGACGAAACAACCCCAATAGGAACAAGCGAAGACGATAACATAGTAGTTTCAACCTGGGGTGAACCAACTAAATTCGACTTTGAACCAAAAGCACACTGGGATATCTGCGAAGAAAAAGGACTGGTAGATTTTGAACGGGGAGTAAAGCTTTCTCAATCGCGTTTCACTCTATATCGCGGTAAAGGAGCAAGGTTAGAGCGAGCAATAATAAACTTTTTCCTCGATGAACACACTCAAAACGAAGGTTATGAAGAAATTCTTCCTCCATTCATGGCTAACGCCGCAACCATGACCGGCACAGGACAACTGCCAAAGTTTAAAGAAGACATGTACAAATGTGTCGATGAAGATTTGTATCTAATTCCAACAGCAGAAGTTCCTGTTACAAATATTTACGCAAATGAAATTCTTTCAGAAGACGATTTGCCAAAATACATGACGGCATACACACCATGCTTCAGGAGAGAAGCAGGTTCCGCAGGTAAAGATACAAGAGGACTCATAAGAGTTCACCAGTTTAACAAAGTAGAAATGGTTAAGTATACGACACCAGAAAATTCACCTGAAGAACACGCAAAACTTACCGCTGATGGCGAAAGAATGCTTCAACTTTTAGGTTTGCCGTATAGAAAAGTAGCTCTTTGCACTGCTGACATAGGTTTTAGTGCAAACAAATGTTGGGATTTAGAAGTATGGCTTCCTTCTTACAATACATATAAAGAAATTTCGAGCTGCTCAAATTATGGTGATTATCAAGCTCGCCGTGCAAATATACGTTACAAAGAAAAAGCAACAGGCAAAACCCGTTTTGTTCACACAATTAACGGTTCCGGACTTGCTGTAGGAAGAACTTTTGCAGCAATAATTGAAAACTTCCAACAACCTGACGGTTCAATAATAATTCCGGAAGTTTTGAGAAAATACACCGGATTTGATAAAATATAGGAATTAAAATGAGTGAATTTCCATTTGAGTTGGATGATTTTCAAAAGGAAGCCTGTCAAATTATTGACGGCGGGGAGAGTGTTGTTGTCTGTGCACCAACAGGAGCAGGAAAGACTGTTATAGCTCAACACGCAATTAATCGTGCTATAGAAAATAATAATCGAATTTTTTACACAACTCCCCTCAAAGCTTTATCTAACCAAAAATTTTACGATTTTTGCGAACAATATGGCAGTGACAAAGTAGGGCTTTTGACAGGTGACACTTCAATAAATCGCAATGCTCAAATTGTTATTATGACAACCGAAGTTTTTCGTAACATGCTTTATGGCACAAATTTTGGTGCGGTTGCAGACAATTTAAAAGATGTAAAATATATCGTACTTGATGAAGTTCACTACATGAACGATGAGCAACGCGGTACAGTCTGGGAAGAAAGTATAATCTATTGCCCAACAAATATTCAAATCATTGCACTTTCCGCGACTGTTGCAAATGGGCAAGAACTTACCGACTGGATCAACACCGTTCACTCCAAAACTAAACTTGTTAACACGGATTTTCGTCCGGTACCGTTAAAATTTTATTATTTTGACAGTTCGCAACCACTAAAATTATTACCATTATTTACTCCCAGCGGTTCTCTGAACAACAAAATTAACCCTGAAAAACCCCAATGGGCTAAAGGCAAAGACAAAAGAAAAAAATCCTACGTTAAACAAATAATCGCAAATCTTGCTGAAAACGACATGCTTCCTGCAATATATTTCACTTTTTCACGCAAAAAATGTGATGAACAAATGGAAAAATGTTCCGGACTAGAACTTAATACAAAAGAAGAACAACGTAGAATTAAAGAATTTATAGAAAAATTCGTCGCAGAAAATCCACATCTTTACGGCAACAAACACACTGATTATTTAATTCAAGGGGTAGCATCGCACCATGCCGGACTCTTACCTGCCTGGAAAAACCTTGTAGAAAAGCTTTTTCAACAAGGGCTTATAAAAGTCGTTTTTGCAACTGAAACCCTTGCTGCCGGAATTAACATGCCGGCTCGCTCAACCGTAATAAGTTCTGTAAGCAAACGTACCGATTCCGGGCATAGAATGCTCACTGCTAACGAATTTTTGCAAATGTCCGGACGTGCAGGACGCCGCGGAATGGATGAAGTTGGATATGTTACAATCGTCGGAACTTCGTTCCAATCACCGGAAGAAGTTGCAAATCTTGTATTAAGCGGCTCTAATCCGCTAGAAAGTCGTTTTTCTCCAAGTTATTCAATGGTTCTAAATCTTTTGCAAAGATTTTCGCTGGAAGAATCTAAAGAACTTATCTTGAAAAGTTTTGGCTATTATTCTTCAGATTACAGGTTAAAACCGATAATTGATCAAATGCAAAATTATGATAACGAAATTCAACAACGACAGTTTGTTTGTCCTAATAAGTTAACCGATCAAGATCTTGAAAAATACGACAAAATAAGATTTATCTACGTTCAAAATAGACAAACCTATAAAAAAATTCTTAAGCAAGAAAAAAGTAAAAAACGCGATCTGTCAAAAGAGGTTGTAGAATTTGGCAAAAAAAATAAACAAGAACTTCAAGAAATGAAAAATTATGCTTGCGATACGTGCAAAATGTACAAAAAACATTCCAAAAATCTTGAAGTAATTAAACGCTATGAAACAAAAAAGCGTAAACTCGAAAAAGAAATCGAAAAACAAAAAGACATATATTGGAATAAATTTTTAAACCACCGTGCAGTACTGGAAGAATACGGATATTTGCAAAACGATTACCCGACAGAAAAAGGTAAAACAACTTCGCAACTACGTAGTGAAAACGAGCTATATCTTGCGGAGATCATTTTTTCCGGTATACTAGAAAACCTTACTCCTGCCCAACTCGCCGGTGTTTTATGTGCAATTACGACGGAAGATATACGAATTGAAATACCTTATATCCCGTTTTCTGAAGCTGTAAGAAAAACTTTAAACAAAATTCGCAACATCAAACGTAAAATAGAAAAAATTCAAGCAAATCACGACATCGATTCACCTACATACATAAATCCATACTTTAGTTCAATGATAGAACTCTGGGTCGAAGGAGCCGAATGGGAAACAGTTGCTGGCTCTATCGAAATTGGAGAAGGAGACATCGTAAGAGCTTTCAAGCGTACCGTAGATGTTCTAAGACAATTAACCACTGTAGATAACATTCCGGAATCAATCGTATTCACCGCAAGAGAAGCAATTAACAAAATTTTAAGAGCCCCTGTCGATGTAGATTAATATTTTTTTTCATTAAAACCCGTTTTAATAATATTTTTACCAAATTTTGCTTCTAAAGAATCAAAACATTGTACAAGTTTCTCAGTCTTTTCTCTAATATTCTGATCTGAATACAAAGATAACTGTTCAATTCCTGTCTCACCAATTTTTTCAAGTACAACACCTGTTGCTCGGTATAAAATGTCAGGTTGGTAAATTTGACTTAACAAAGTTATTGCAATTTTTGAAATTTCTAATTCAAAATCAGTTGGAACAACAAGATCTTGTTTTGCATAATAAACTTTAAAATCTTTTGTTCTCAGCATTACACCTACTTGCAAACATTTTGTATCGTATAGACGTAGTTTTCTGCAAGAGGTGTGAATATGATGATTTAATTCATTTTTAATATAGCTAAAGTCAGATGTAAAAATTCCAAATGCACGAGTATTTTGTATAGACTTAGGCTTTCTTGTCTCATTTATAACAGGTGAAACAATTTCGCCTAAAAGTTCGTGTTTCATTTCCAAACCATGTATACCGATATGTTTATCAAGCCAAATATCAGATTTATCGACAAGTTCTTTTGCCGTTAAAATACCTGATTTTTTTAAACTCAGAGTTAACCTTCGTCCAATTCCCCATATTTCATCAATATTTGTAGCTTTTAGGACTTTTTCAACTTTGCAATTTCCAATTAAAAATACTCCATCATTGGTATTCTTTGCCTTGTCTGATGCAAGTTTTGAGAGAGTTTTTGTCAAACTTACTCCAATAGAAACCGGAATATCAACTTCATCAAGTATTTTTTGACGCAAATATCTTGCAAGTTCATAGTAATTCTTTTTATAATACTTTGCTAACCCGGTAAAATCAACAAAAGCCTCATCAACAGAGTAAATTTGGACAAATGGGCTAAAATCTTTTAAAACACTCATAACTTGAGAAGATACTTCACCATAATAACTATGATCCGCAGAAACATAAATTCCTTTAGAATGTTCTTTCTTAGCCATAAAATACGGTTCACCCATCCTAATCCCAAGCTTTTTCGCCTCACGTGAACGCGAAATTACACATCCGTCATTGTTGGAAAGCACACAGACAGGCTTATTTTTTAATTCGGGATTTTTCTTTTGCTCACAAGAAACAAAAAACGAATCACAATCTACAAGAGCTATAATCTTTTGCTTCCCCATAAATAACATTTTAATAAAACTACAAAAAATAGCAAAAAAAAACTTGATGTTTTTTTACACATAGTATATCATTAAAAAGAAAGTAGGTAGAAAATAAATGAAGAAAAACGAACTTTTACAAGTCGAAATAGCCGATATTAGCCTTGAACTTCCTGATTTAAAGAATATAACAGAATCAAAATCTACAACAATTGCAAAATGGTTAATGAGTTGGATTGATACAGATCTTAAATCCGGTAAAATTCAGGTCAATAGCAGATTGCCGCTAAAATCGGATCTTGCTTATCTTCTTGGTGTAAGCATCGGAACTATCCAAAATGTCTATCGCTACATGGAAGATCAGGGTTATGTAGAATCAAAAACCTGCGTTGGTACAATAATTAGAGATCGAAATAGTAATAATTCTGTTTTTCGCAAATTAACGTCAACACGTGAAACTGCTGTATATGCTTTGAAAAAATATATTTTAGAAAATAATTTTTCAATCGGACAACGCCTAAATTCTGCAAGAGCCATCGCAAAACAAATAGGTTTTGCTGAACACACCACAAGAAATGCTTTAGAAAATCTGGCAAGTGAAGGTATTCTTTGTCACAAATACAAAAATGCCAATGATTTTGGCTGGACAATTGAAAATCTAAATTTTGAAAATAAGGAAATCGGCGAAAAAGAAGTTCTTGTTTCTAAGGTTATTAAAGAACTAGAAGAATATTTAACCAGTAATTTCAGAATAGGTGACAAAATTCCGGTTCATACACACCTTGCCGAAAAATTTAATGTTAGTCTAAAAACAATACACGATGCAGTTACAGACCTTATGAACAGGGGAATTTTATTACCAAGGAGAGGAAAATACGGAACAATTTTAAAAAAATACCCGAACGGTCCTGATTTTCCAGATAAACCGGAAATGTCAATTTTTGCACCCGCATTGGATACAGAATTTTATCATTACCAAAAAACTCAAAATCGAATCAAGCGTATGATTGCCTCTGATTATGAAATTGGAGATAAATTACCATCAATTATGGAACTGTCTAAACAAATGGAATTGAGTCCAAATACGATTAGAAAAGCTTTCCAAAATCTTGCAAAAGAAGGTATACTTGTCTTTTCACGTGGTCGATATGGCGGAACATTTGTTATTGATATTCCTGAAGTTGAGACACAGACCTTTAAATGGCTTGCAGTCAATCCTCAATTTGCAAAGGAATTTCAAGGAAATTAGTTACTGTTCAATAACATAAAAATCTTTTCCCAATTTCTTTTCAGTTTCTTTTAATATGTCAGAAAGATCAGTGTTTAATGCTTCTGCTATACGAACTAGCATAGTAATTTTGGCTTCAATTTCTCCATTTTCAATACGTCTTAAATTACTTGAATCAAGTTCGTAGGCAATACAAAAATTATGCCTTGAGCGAGCTTTTAAAGCCATACGGCGACTCTTGATAACCTCCCCCAAAACTTTTAAATAATGTAAAGTTTTTTCACTTTTGTATTGCATATTTTCATTATCAGAAATATATTTGATAAAAGTTAGGTATACATACCTAAAAGAAAAGGAGAGAATATATGACAAAATTTAGAAAAGGTTTTATAGAACAGAACAGAACGACTGGGGTAAATAAAGGAAGTAGGTTGGGGTTACTACCCCAACACGTAAAATTCCCCTCGCCAAGCGGAAAATACAAGGCGTACCAAAATTTTTGTCATTCTGAACTTTACAAAGCGAACCGCCACAGCGGAGCGAGGACGTGTGAGCCTGTATGCAGGGCTGTTTCAGAATCTTCAAAAATTTTGAGTGAACCTGTATGCAGAGCAGTTTCAGAATCTAATCAAATTGATAGATGCCGAAATGAATTCGGCATGACAGAAAAAACTTCCTCCCTGCGAGACTCTGCCGAGCAGAAACATCCAGTGAATGTTTCTGCGAGAGGTAAGATTGAGGTGGGTGCCAACCCCGTTAGGGGCAAAGCAGCCTTCACACTCGCAGAAGGTGCTACGCACACAAACACGCCACCATTGGTAGCTAAAGCAGCCTTTACTTTGGCAGAGGTACTTATCACCCTTGCAGTCATCGGCGTAGTCGCTGCACTTACTTTGCCAACACTGATCGCAAAAGTGAACGAAAAAGTCGATCAAAATCAAATTAAAGTTACACGTGCTAAGTTATTCCAAGGTATCAAAATGCTAGATCTGCACGGTGGAGTAAACAATACCTATTCTTCTACCGCTGAATTTGTAGAAGAATTATCTAAATACATGAAGATTACTCACATCTGTAATGGGACTAATGTAGCATTTAGAGAATGTATTCCGTATAGCGAAATCAAATACACTTCAAATGATGAGGATAAAACTGTTGAAGTATCTAAATTGAATACTGCTAATTCTCTTAGTTTAGGAACCGTAGATGATACTACTGAGTTTATGGCACCTGTGGCTTTAGTATTAGGTGACGGAACTCCAATACTACTTTCTTACAATAAAAAGTGTATTTCTGATCCTGACAGTATAACAGAGAATGATATCAGTAGTGACGGTTTAGCTAGAATACATCCTTGTATAGCAGGGATATTTGATATCAACGGCAGTAGGACTCCGAATAGAGTTGGTAAAGATATTCAGTATATGAATAGTGCTAAGATTAAAGATGCGGCACTTGCTACTATTGCTGGGTATGACATTATTAAACAGGCTGACACTCCACCTGCTATGGACTGTTCTAAATACAAAGGAAATGCAAAATATCCGGAAATTAAGCATTGTCCATACGAAGGAGAAGTAGATTACTGGGTAGGAGCTGTAGTTACCTGTAGAGACATGGATGGTCATTTACCAAGCATGGAAGAGCTGGCAGACATAGCTAAAGTTATCTATCCTAATGTGACAAGTGGCGAAGCCATAGACAAATATTCAGGCTGGAGCAACGGCAGTTGGAATACTACAGAGGCAGCAAAATTGGGCATTGACACTTCTTCTTCTTATTCGTACTCCTACATGTGGTCGTCAGAGGAGAAGTCGACTACGAGCTATAGCTCTCGCCGCCGCTACTTCGGCAGTGGTACCACGGTCGGTGGTGACAGCGACCGTCGCAGTGGTTACAGTTTCGTTTGCCTGGCAGATTAAAGGCTATTATACAATGTTAACTGTTTGACATGACTTAAATTAACCTGTAATATAGATATACACTATACTTGGGTAGATTTATGTACATAAAAAAGTTAGAAGTCGATAATTTTAAATCATTTGCCAACAAAACAGATATACCTTTACTAAAAGGGTTTACAACTGTTTCCGGTCCTAATGGTTCAGGAAAAAGTAACATAATTGACAGTATTATGTTTGCTCTCGGACTTAGGACCGGTTCGGCGTTGCGTATCGAAAACCTATCTGACTTTATCACAACATTTAACAATAAAAATGAAGCGTTTGTTAAAGTTACATTTGGCGATGTAAAAGATGTTGACGAAATTTCGGTAGCACGCCGTATTCGCAAAACTAATCAAGGCTATGCAAGCACATATTATTTGAATGACAAAACCGATACTTTAACAAACATAAAATCTGTCCTTGAAGAATACAACATTACACCTGACAGTTACAACGTAATCATGCAGGGCGATGTTAACAGTATTATCGGCTGCTCATCGAAAGTCCGCCGTGGAATTATTGATGAAATCGCCGGTGTTGCTGACTTTGACCGAAGAATAGACCAGGCGAAAAATGAACTGCAAAAAGTTGAACAGAGAGTTGATGCTGCAACTCTTATTCTATCTGAAGTTGCTGCAACTTTAGAACAACTCAAAGAAGAACGAGAAGTTGCACTTAAATACAAAAAGTTGAAGGATGAAAAAACGGAACTTGAATCTCAAATTAGTACAGTTAAGTTTTTTGATCTCAAACGCAATCTTGAACTTGCACACGAAAACATTCTAAAAGCAAACAAGGATCTAAAAGAAAAAGAACTTGGTAAAAAAGATCTTGATGAAAGAATAAAGCTTATCACAGAGCAATACGAAGAACTAGATAAAAAGCTAAAAGCCGAAGGCGAAGAAGAACGCAACAAATTAAAAGACGCTCAAAGCGATTTATCAGCACGTATTCAAACAAAAAAGAATGCCATTGACTATTCTGATACTCAAATTGCCAAAGGTATGCAGTCTGTTGAAAATGCCAAAAACGGTATCGAATCCCACAAAAAGAAAATTGAGGATACTAAATTAAGCATAAAACTTTCGCAAGATAAAATTTCTATTATTGAAAAACAATTATCAGAAAAGAAAGACGAACTCGCTCAAAAATTAAAAGATATTTCAGGTCTCAGTTCTACTGCCGACAAATACATTAAAGAACGCAACGAAGTTTCAATAAATCTTGACCACCTAAAAGATAAAGATAATGAACTTTTGAAAGAGTCTTTACCAAAAGAAAACGAACTTTTAAACTTAAAAAAAGAAGTTGAGAATGCCAAAGAATTTATTGAAAAATTAACAAGAGATAAAGCCGAATTTGGCGACAAAAAGTCACTTAAGGAACTCCAAGTGAACGATTTGAAAAAAGAGATGGATGAACTCAAAGAAGTTCAAGTTTCAACAATGAAAGCTCTTGATGATGCGAAAACGGCTGTTGAAGATTTTGAATATGATGTCAGGGCGGCTTATAGAAAATTTTCCGAAATGGAAGCTCAAAAAAGTGCAATGTCAGCTTCAGGTGCAAGTTTGCCTATAAACACCGTTATGGAGGCAAATTTGGAGGGTGTTCATGCACCTTTGATGCAGCTTGGAAAGGTTGATGAAGAATATTCCCTTGCTTTAAATATTGCTTTTGGCGGAAGACTTTCACACATC
The DNA here is from genome assembly GCA_017471365.1 of bacterium. Lineage (GTDB taxonomy): Bacteria > Cyanobacteriota > Vampirovibrionia > Gastranaerophilales > Gastranaerophilaceae > Zag111. The sequence goes on along the minus strand of JAFUUC010000044.1, from coordinate 9,004 downwards.
GTTGTAGATGATACTCACGCAGCCTACGTTGCAATGGAACTTCTAAATTCTTCAAAATCCGGACGAGCAACCTTTATACCTTTGAATAAAATCAAGAAAGCACCTACAAAATTGCAATTGCCTAAAAATAGAGGTGTAATCGATTTTGCTATTAACCTTGTAGATTTTGATGATATTTATATAGATGCGTTTTTCTACGCAGTAGGCGATACACTGATTGTTGAAGATGCCGAAAGTGCCGAGCAATTGATGGGCAAGTTCCGAATGGTAACACTCGATGGGAAACTCTACGAAAAATCTGCCGCAATTACGGGCGGTTACGTGAAAAAATCAATGTTTGGTTTTGGACAAAACGACGATAAAGAACTTGAACGTGCAAAACAAAAAGTCGATGAACTTCAGAAAAAATACGAAGAAGCACGCAAAAAGCGAAAAGAATTAGAAGAAAAACTCGACAAAATTCGAGTAACATACTCTAATTCTTCAACCGAATACTCAAAAGCGAAAATCGAATTGAACAATATGGTTTCTCAATTCAACAATAGTCAGGGACTTTTGGATGAAAAAGAAAACTTTATAAAAGAAAACGAACCGAAAATCGAACAACTGGGTAAAGAACTTGATAAAATCGAAGAAAAACGAGTTAAGCTTTCAGATGAAATTCAGCAAACACAAGATAAATTAAATGAACTTAACAGCCTGTTAAACGATAAAGATCTGAAAGATTTAAAAGAAAAAACTCAAAGTATTGAAGATGATATAAGAAATTTAAATTCAAATATAATGAGCGTTAATAACGAGATTCAAGGTTTTGAAAACACAATAAAGTTTAATGAGCAATTAATTACATCGAAAGAATCCGATATTCAAAATACTCTAAAAAATAATGAATCTTTAGAACAGGACAAAGAAACCTATAAACAAGAAATCGTTCAATTAGAGGAACAATTAAACACCCTATCTGATAAAATAGCCGTAATAGACGAAAAAATTGGGGAACTTGTGAAACAAAAAGAAGATATTCATAAGAGTTTAATTGATCTTCAAACAAATAGTGCCGTAAAAGCGTCCGAAATTGAACGAGTAAATGAGCAAATTGAATCGTTTAAAGCTCGCCGTAGAGAATTGGAACCGCAATTAAAAGAAGCGTCAGAAGTACTTTCCAATGCGGGAATTGACACCGAAAAACTTGAACCGGTACAAATCTCCATAGACGAATTAAATGCAAAAATCCAAAGACTTGAAAAACGCATGCAGGAACTTGGAGACGTTAATATGCGTGCAATCACGTCTTATGAAGAAAAATCTGCACGCAAAGCAGAATTGGATAATCAAATTCAAACTCTTTCCACCGAAAGAGAATCTATATTGAGTAAAATGAATGGCTTTGAACAGCAGAAAAAAGAAGTATTTATGACAACATACACTGCCATAAATGAAAATTTCAAAGATATTTATCATCAACTTTCAGAAGGTGAAGGTCAGCTTATACTTGAAAATGAGCAAGACCCTTTGTCTGCGGGTATGACAATTGAAGCTAAGCCAAGAGACAAGGCAAAGAATAAGCTCGGAGCATTATCCGGAGGCGAAAAAGCACTTACTGCTTTAGCTTTAGTTTTTGCAATACAAAAATATCTTCCTGCACCGTTCTACGCTCTTGACGAAGTTGATGCAAGCTTAGATACAATGAACGTTGAAAGAATTGCCGATATGATTAAAAAGCAATCAATTGATACCCAATTTCTTGTTGTAAGTCACCGCCGACCAATGATAGAGGCTGCAAGTAGAACTATAGGTGTTACTCAAAAAGAAAAAGGTAAAACAAAAGTTACAGGTGTTAAACTAAGAGAAGACGATGACAACATTGAACAATAATGCACTAAATAATAATGAAGACTGGGAAGTTTCCGTTTTTGGAGAAGCGGGAAAGTTTTCTAACGACGACGGGATCGGAATACTTGTTGAAATGGCTAAATCCGGCAAGATTGACCCGTGGAACATTGATATTATTGATGTTACAGAAAAATATCTTCAAAAAATGATTGAAATGAAATCATTAAATTTGCGTGTAGCCAGCCGTACACTGTTATTTGCCGCAATTCTTTGCAGAATGCAGTCAAATGTTTTGGCAGGAATTTCCATAGAAGATTTTAAAGATGAAGAAGTTGAACCAATTTATGATGATGATGGATTTATTGTCGAATATCCGGACGAGGAATTCATCCCAACAAGTAATGTTGTAAGTTTTGACGAAGCACTCGAACGTAGAAGAAGTATCCGTTTGAATCGTAATCGTATTGTTACATTGAAAGACTTGATTAAACAATTAGAGTTTTACGAAAAAATTGAAAAACGAGCTTCAATGCAAAGTGCCCACGAAAGAGCTAAACGTCATGTTCGGAATTATTCAAAATTAACACCGGAAGAAATAATTTCAATGGCTCATGAAGAATATATTGAAGAAGCTGTTTTGAAATTAAAAGATAATCTTGAAGAAATTTTCAAGCACGAAGAAAAAATTGAACTGAATGAATTAACTATGCTTGGAATGGATAAAATCAGTGCATACTTGGCGTTACTTTTTTTGAGTCGTGACACAGATTATGAATTGGAACAAAATGAGTTTTATTCGGATTTGTATGTTGTAAAAGGTGGTAACTATGCAACAGCTTAAATCAAGAATAGAAGCTGTACTTTTCGTTACGGCAAAAGCTCTTAGCGTAGAAGAAATAGCGGTTTATCTTGATTCTGAGCCAGAACAGATTGAAGAAGCTATTTTAGAACTTATCATGGACTATTCTTCTCGCGATGGGGCGTTAGAAATAGACGATGAAAACGGATATATTTTGCAAGTTAAAGAGGACTACAGTGATATTGTAGAGAAAATTTGTCCAATAGATTTGTCGCCTGCTGTTTTGAGAACACTGCTCGTTATCGCTTTAAAAGAACCTATTCGCCAGACAGAACTTGTCAAACTTCGTTCAGCTGCATATGAACACGTAGCAGAACTCGTTGATAGGGGGCTAATTTCAAAACATAAAGACAAAAATGGTCGCAGCATAAATATTAAAACAACTCCAAAATTCGCTGAATATTTTAAACTTAAAGGTGACACCAGAGCATTAGCAAGACAGCTTGAACAGGAAATAGAAGAAAAGAAAAATGCTTCGTAAATTTTTAATTCTTATTTTAATTATACTTAGTATCATTTTTTTGTGGACCAAAACCCCTATAAGCTCAGGACACTATTATAACAAAGCCAAATCTGCGTACGATTCGGGTCAATATTCTGTAGCCGCAGAGCTTTTTGAAAAAGTTACAAACTTAGATTCAAACAATCCTAATGCTAGGCTTTATTATGCTATGGCATTATCGAAACTCGAGCCAAAATATACTGTTCAAAAGAAAATATATGAACTTGCAAATTCAAAAATCAATGATCAGGCAAAACAGTATGCAAAATCGCAAATAATAACTATTAAAAGAGAGCTTTTAAAAGGCGTTGAAGATAATTATATATACAATGCAGTTGCAGGGAACAATATAATAAGATGGAACATAAATTCCTTTCCTTTAAAAATTTATATTGAAAATCAACGATCTGTTCCTAAATATTATATGGATAATATCAATAAAGCTTTTAATCAGTGGTCTTCGCGAACTAATTTTGTAAAATTTTCACCAACTAATGATAAACAAAAAGCGAATATTGTCATAAAATTTGAAAATTCTCCAAGCAACGGCTGTGACGGCGAGAAATGTCATTATACAGTTGCTTACACAACCCCTCATGCTACACCAAATGGTATACTCAAACAAATGGATTTAACATTTAGTATTACAGACCTTAATGGGAACGATTTTTCAGCTTTGGAAATATATAATTCAGCACTCCACGAAATAGGTCATACACTTGGTTTAATGGGGCATAGCGAAAACCCTGATGATGTAATGTATTCAAATAATGACAAAACACGAGATGTATTTGCCATGTACAGATCTGCCTCTCAATATTTATCAATGAGAGATTTAAAAACTCTGGCACTACTTTATAGGCTAGAACCCAATATAACAGACATAAAAACGCAAAGCGAAAATTTTTATTATCCCCCATTGATTCTGGGAAGTAATGATGAAGTTTTACAGAAAAAATTAAATGAATGGGAAAAATACATAGCAAAATATCCGGAATTACCGTCCGGCTATATTAACCTTGCTTCCATATATTCTGATTTTGGAGATTTTGAAAATGCTATAAAATATCTCGATCAAGCAGGAAGTTTAAAGTTATCGCAGGACGAAAAATATTTAATAAATTACAATAAAGCAGTAATTTATTTTAATGCACAGGATTATAAAAAGGCACTTCAATATGCAAATACAGCAAAATCGATAAAAAACGATTCAACAATTAATGAACTAATTGAAGAAATTAAAAAACAATAATAAGATTTAGCCCCTGTAAGGACAATTCTTTAATTAGATTGTCTTTAATTTTTTTTAGCAATGACCAAAGCATTAGAAAGAGCAATACCTCCGATTTGTTGTGGGCGATTTACAATCTGCCCGTTTACATACATTACAGTCGAACCACCACCGTCAAGGTTAATAGCATTCACACAGCCAAGAGATCTCATAAAATTAGCAAGTTCTACAAGTGTAAGCCCTATCGAACTTCCTTCTCTACCATCAGCAGTGACAATTATTAGATCATTATCTTTCGTATAGCCAATAGCAGTTCTGGGATTTCTACCTCCAATTGCCTGCAATTTTTCTTCTGTCATATCGACAAAAATTTCACTATTCCGTACGAGATAAGGACCACCACCAATTATGTGTTTAACATTTTTCCATTTTGGATTTGTGGAAATTTGAACATTGACAAACTTTGCTCCAAAAAGCTTTGACAGCTGTGATTTCGGACCGACAATCACATAACCGTTTTCCGGAATAGAAAGGGGATTGGCGGAAGCTTTCGTTATTTTGTTACCTTCAATTTGTAATTGAACACCATAACGCGGTGTAGACGGAGCGATACTTCCCCAATCCCTTGTATATGCCAGAACATAGGAGGATAACATTCGTGGTTGATTTATATTATCAATCTTTATTTCCTGATTATTGCCAAAAATTTTTGCATCAAGCTGAACCCTTCCGACATCAAAACCGTCATCAAAAATTCCCAATGCAACCCGGTCGTAAATAGGACCTGTATAAATTTTACCGTCAATCATAAGAGTTCCCAATGGAACACCCGTTTGAGGTTTAAAAAAACCTCCGTTAACAGCAACAATTGAATTTGTTCTATTAGCAATTGCTCTGACTGTTGCTTTGCGATTTAAAACATTAACGGAGGCAGTAGCCGGCATGATTTCGTAATCCGATGCAATTTGCTGATTTACCTCAACAACATTAATCCGTACCGGCCTGCCGTTATAATACTTTGTAATTTTTACATGTTTGATCCCATTATCCACATTTTGAACATTAAATCCTTGGTATTTTAGACTTATACGCTGTTCAAACTTTTCTTTTTTAATCTGCGAATTTGTTTCTTCTCTGAGCTGTTGTGCTGCTTGAATAAGAGTTGGTGTCGAAATGGATGTGCTTGCGACCAAATCATTTGCAAAAATCGGAGATTGTGAAGCTATCTGAGCCAACACAAGAAACATCAATATCGAGGCTGTCAGAACATACTCCCAAATTCTGATCGGAAAAACAAATTCATTTTTGAATGCAAGTGTATCCATATCCGTTACCTTTTTTATTAAGCGAAACCGGATACCTTTTTGTTTTTAGAGTGGTGTGGGGTGTAACACTCATCAAAGACCTATGAGGGCAAATAGGATACTTCTACTATTATTGTAACATATTTTAACATGTTTTTCAATCGCAAACAAGCCGCCAGCTATTATATTTTTACAAAACTAAATAGTGGCAAACGTACACTATTTGTCACTTTTAGGGTATTTTAAACACTAAATATTGACAAACAATTTTTATCGTAATAGTATGGCTGCAAAGGAGAATAATTTAGTGCAATTTAACGCAATGATGATGCAAATGATGATGCAAAGCCTGAACTCAGGTGGTCATTGTTTTGCGAAAATGCGTTAATGCTTTCATAAAGACAAGTTCAAGCCACCTGAAAGGGTGGCTTTTTTAGTATGTTTAAGGAGAAAAAATAAAGTGATACCAACAATAAAAAGTAATAACATTGAATTTAAAGCTCGAGTACCAAATATAAATAGTAGACAAATTAAAGTTCTGGACGGATTTCTAAAATCGCAGGAAAATCTTTCTCATACACGTTTTATTCAAGGAACGCTTACAAATTGGTTTCCAAAGGCAATTTTATCACGTAGCGTAATAGATTTTAGTGAATTTACATTTTTAGAATTTTTAGAATCAGGAATTTTCTATTTTGCGGCACCATTTTTCGGCGAAAAATTATTTAGAAACAAAATATTTAAAGTTATTCAACCAGAAAAATTAAAAAAATCTGTTATAAATAATCTTGCAAAAAGTACAGAAGAAATACAAAAATCAAAACTTGATAAAAATCTTCAAAACAGGATTATAACGACAAAAGCCGGACTTTTACTCGGATGTTTAACAGTGCCTTTAATGGAATATGCACTTGGATTCGCAAAAAATTTATTTACACTTAAAGTGTTTAAAGTCGGAGATTTTAACAAAGTTGCGAATTTAAACAAAGAAAAAGACAACAATGAAGAACGAAAACAAAAAATCGAAAATCATTCAAAAAGTGTCTTACTAAAAACCGGAATATTGTCTGCACTTGGTATTGCTTCAGGAATTTTACTATCGGCAATAGGACATAAATTCAAAGCTGCAAGTAAATTTAGCGAAATACTTTTAGAACCGGGCGAACAAATCTCGAAACTTTTGCATAAAGCCGGTATAAATTCTAAATCTACTGACAAATTTTTAAAAGAATATTTAAAACTCGATTTTGAAAACAATAATGGAAAACTTGCACTCAGCAAAGGACAACTTGCTGCAACCTGTATTACAGGATTGTTTGGATATTCCGCAGCAGCAAAAGATCGTGGTAAACTTGATTTTTATGAAGTTTGGACAAGAGTTCCTCTCGTTGTACTTTACACAATCTTCGGTTCCGCATTGCTTGATGGGCAATTTAAAAAGTACCTTGCAAAAAATGGAAAATTCCCGGAACTTATTAAAAAAGATACAAACGGATTAATAGAAGCTGTTCCAACACGAAAAGATCTTGAAGAAATTGCCAAAAGAATTGCTCAAAAAAATAAAACATCCATAGACGAAGAATTGGCAAAACTAATAAAGCAAAAATCTGTAATAACCGGAGTGCCATACTTATTCAGTCTTGTAACAATGGGATTTTTGCTAAGCGGGATTTCGAGAATTTGGACAAAATACAGATATAACCATGGCATTGAAAAATATGCAGTAAACAGTAATAGACAAAATTTTGTAAAAACAAGCCCTGCGTTTCAAGGATTTAAAATATAACTTCAAATTATGTTACAATGAATTACTTTTTAATTTTCAGTAAATATAGTAATAGTATCAACGGAAAGGATTAAGGATATGCATAGATCAGTTAGTTTTTTAGTTTTATTATTTAGTTTTATGTTTTTTGCTCCAAATGTATTGGCTCAAGACAATGCCGGTTTAACACTTGGCGGATCATTTTTAGGACAAGCTGCACCTAATATTGTAACAAGAAGCGTATCTTTGAACATAGATGGTCTTACAAACGCTCAAGATGCATTCAACATTTTAAACCGTGGAGACGGAAAAGCAAATTTCACAAGAAATTTGGACTCTGTTGAGTATTTAACAAATGACAATTACATACAAAATAGCCTATACTTCAACAGAACACCACAAAAAGTAAATACACCAATAAATAATCAATAAATTATTTAATCTTTAAATAGTTTTTCAAAGATTTAATTTTGCACCACAATGCGTGAAATACTGTTTTAAATTTTGCACACTCAGGGTCAATGAGGTAAAGTTTGCCATCATCAGATATTCCAATTTGATGAATATCATATTCTCCAAGATCCGATGCCTTGTAGCCACATTTTGCGATCATTTCTTTAACTTTAAGTACAAAATACTTATTCAGGTCGTGCTGCATTAATTTTTCTTCAAAATAATAAGTCACCTTACCCGCTTTTCCTTTTCTAAAAATTGGAACATCAAAGCACTCATGCGGTCTTCCTAGCGGGAAATGTGATCCTTCAGTAAGCTTTAAGATGTCTCCATCAGCCGTTTCAAATACAATGGCACAAACCCCTCTGCCCACATATCTTTTTATGGGAATAGAGGCAATTTCTTTATTTTTAGCGACATTTTCAACAAAAACATCAATATCAGAATAACTTGGATCATATGAATGCATATGATCAATCATTTGCCTTTCGATCAACGCCTGATGCAATGTCATTACCGGAGATGCAGGATTAATTTCGGTTCTCATATAAAACATAAAGTACTAACACAAAAAAAATTGCTTAAAATATGTACCTTAAAATATAAATTTTAGTACACATAAAATTCAATAATACAACAAATTAGAAAACAAAAAAAACACCAAACGGTGTCTTTTTAAAAGTGGTGCCGCAACTCACTCTGCCGGAGCAAAAGCTGACTAAATGTCAGGTTTTGCGAGAGGGTTGTGCTTGACACAACATCCGAGTAAGGTCCACTTTTAAAACATTAGAAAACAAAAAAAACACCAAACGGTGTCTTTTTAAAAGTGGTGCCGCAACTCACTCTGCCGGAGCAAAAGCTGACTAAATGTCAGGTTTTGCGAGAGGGTTGTGCTTGACACAACATCCGAGTAAGGTGTAAAGTAACACTTGGTTTGAGAATTTTTAACACGAACTTTGATAATTTTAAGTAAAAAATTTTTGTTAAACTATGATTAATGTATAACATTATACAATATATCCGTATATAGACATTAATATTGAGAAAAATTCTTAAC
>JAFUUC010000043.1 GCA_017471365.1 bacterium | reverse complement strand
TTATTTCACTATACGGAATACATTCACTAAATGCTGTATTTGTACCGTCGCAGATCTTTGTAATCTTCATGTACTTGCTTAATTCTTCTGCAAATTCAGCGGTAGAAGAATAGGTATTGTTTACTCCACCGTGCACATCTAGCATTTTGATACCTTGGAATAACTTAGCACGAGTAACTTTAATTTGATTTTGATCGACTTTTTCGTTCACTTTTGTAATCAACGTTGGCAAAGTGAGTGCTGCAACAACGCCGATGATTGCAAGGGTGATAAGGACTTCTGCCAATGTGAAGGCTGCTTTGCCATTAACGGGGTTGGCACCCACCTCAATCTGACCTCTCGCAGAAACATTCACTGGATGTTTCTGCTCGGCAGAGTCTCGCAGGGAGGAAGTTTTCGTTGTAGCTGTTCGTTTGTTAGAGTTACCCCTCACCCCTAACCCCTCTCCCACAAGTGGTGAGGGGAACGTACCCGTGGTGGTGTGTTTGCCCCTTGCGGGGAACAGACCCACCCTTAGTCCTTTTTCTATTACTCGAGCATAGCTCTCGAAAAGAAAAACCAAGCAATTCACCGGATTGTTTGCTCGGCAGAGTCTAGCTAGAGAGGGAAACTTATGGGGTAATAACCCCAACCTACTTTTGTCCCCACTCAAGTGATGTTGTGGGCAAGGGGTTGTTTCTTTTTCATTTACCACCGGTGCAAATTCGGTCAAAGTAAAACCATTCTTACTTCTCATAATAAATCCTTTCTTTAAACTAAATTTGAATTAAATTCTGGTTAAATCATTTATAAATCAATTATAAATTATTTCATAAATTTTGTCAAGACAAAGCCGCTTGATATAATGAAAACGTATGTATATCAAGAAATTAGTTAAAGTTGGGAGGAGTTATTATGCCTTGATTCCTTCTATATTGCTTCAACTCTTGAGTATTGATCCAAGTAAAGATGAAGTTAAAATGTCACTTGAAGGTAACAAAATTATTTTTGAAAAGGCAGAAAAATAAGGGATTATTTTAGATACTTTTTAATATCATTGAAATATTCTCTATCTAGAATCGCCTTATATGCACAAGGCAAACCGTTATACTCGTTGGATTCAAAAAGACTACAGTATTTTCCAAGATTCATATAAGGAGTTCCGGAAGAACCCATTAGACGTAAGTTCAACTCATCCCCACCAAGGAAAAACGTAAATACATCCAAACCCAATCTGTTAGGTCGTTTTTTAATGCCATTGATATCTACAGTGATCCACAAATTATCATCAATAAGGTTAACAATGACAAGGACGTCATCAAGTAGCACAAACTGACCAACATTAGGTTTATTCAAAAATTCCGGATAATATCTTCCGTCTAAAGTTGAATATGCCAATCTCCCCTCGGTAAGACAATGAGGAGCTTCTGTTTTGCATAAAGAATCTGTCGCAAAAAGTGATGAAAATTCCTCAATAAAATATTCCGGAGAACCTTTAGCAGAGCTTATAAAGTCCTCTTCTTTATATTGAAGCAACGCAACAGCTTGAGAAAATTCTCTGTAAACTTTAAAATACTGGTTTTTATATTGAATTGAACTTACACTACTTGAAATTTTTGGAAAGACATAAAAAATTAACAAAGCTCCAAATAACAAAGACAAAACTTTTTTTCTCGTCCATTCAAAGCCTTTTTTCTTCTTTTTCCTTACACCACTACGAGAAACCATGGTAGCATTCTAGTTAAAAATTTAAGGTTTGTCAAAAAATTTACAAATCAATTTTTATGTAAATCTCTGTGTCCAATATTTAACTTATGATCAATAATTGCGGTATTTTGATTTGCATTCAATTTACCGGCAATAACATGGTAACCAAATACAGCCAATGCTGCTGCGACCGATAATGCTTTTCCCGCAGTTCCGATGTATTTAAAAGGTTTGGATATAACATTACCCAAAGTTGGTCCTTCTTTTGCGAACGCCTTAGGTAAAGCTTTAAATGGCCAAAAAACACCCATAACTGCTATGGCAGACATCAAACCATAAACAGCACCCTTGACTACAGCACCGGTCATTGTTCCCATTACAGAAAAGAATTTCCAAAAATCTGCAATATGTTCTTTAAAATTTTTCTTGTGTTTATGAGTTTTAAATCCATCGAAATCAGCCGAAACATCCGGCAATACAACCCTGCCCTTACGTTTTGGAGCTTGATTTACCTGTTCCTCTGCCTTGAATGTTACAACCGGATTGAAGCCTACTTTCATCATAAACACACTCCTTGCTGCTTGTACCAAAACACTAATAATATATTTTTTGCCACTTCTTCACAATTTTTTACATGCCGAATAACGATAACTGAGGAATTTCATCCTCATTATTACTCATTTTTTTCCGAGTTGCAAGGTTTTTTGAAAAATCTTTTTGCATTTTAGTCATCAATTCTTGTGAACGTTTAACAACTGTAGACGGCAAACCGGCCATTTTTGCTACCTGAATACCGTAACTCTTACTCGCTCCACCAGTTACAATTTTTCTTAAAAATTCAATCTCACCGTCTTGTTCTGATATTGTAATCCTATAATTTTTTATTTGCGGATAAGATTTAGACATAACATTAAGTTCGTGATAGTGAGTTGCAAAAATACATCTTGCCTTGATTTTAGAAACAATATATTCTGCAACAGACCAGGCTATGGCAACACCGTCGTAAGTGCTTGTGCCTCTGCCGATTTCATCCAACAAAATGAAACTCCTATCGGTTGCCGTGTTTAAAATATATGAAGTTTCAATCATTTCTACCATAAAAGTAGATTGACCCAGAGTTAGATCATCACTAGCACCAACCCTTGTAAATACTTTATCTACAACACCGATCTTGGCGTAATCAGCAGGAACCCAAGAACCAATCTGAGCAAGAATAACTATCAACGCATTTTGTCGCATATAAGTAGATTTACCCGCCATATTTGGACCGGTTAAAATCATAAACTGGGTACTATCTTCACTTTGAACATTTGATTTTAAATCAAGATCATTCGGTACATATTCACCCAAAGGTAATATTTTTTCTAAAACCGGATGTCTGCCATTTTTTACAATAAAATCATCCGATTCATCTACTTCTGGTTTACAATAATTATTCTCAACTGCAATAGTAGCAAGTGCGGTAATTACATCAAGTTTTGCAATACAATCGGCTATTTCACGAATTTTTGAAACAAATTCTTTTGAATACTCTCTAAAATCCGTAAATAATTTATACTCAAGTTCAGCTGACTTGAATTTTGCACTTAAAACATCATCTTCATGCTTTTTGAGTTTATCTGTTATAAATCTTTCACCATTTGTTAATATTTGTTTTCTTATATAATTTTTAGGTACTCTACTCAAAAACGAATTTGTAACTTCAATGTAATACCCAAAAACCTTATTATATGCAACTTTTAGATTTCTAATTCGAGTTCTTGATTTTTCTTTTTCTTCAAATTCGCTAATCCATTCTTCTCCACCGGAAAGTAAATCTCTAAAATAATCTAATTCTCCATTGACATCAGGTTTTATTATTCCACCTTCCTTGAGCAAAATAGGAGGATTATCCACAATTGTTCTATCAATCATAGATGCATAATCCATAATTTCTTCACTGTACTCACGAATCCGTGAAAGTATATCGTTCTCTAATCCCTGAGTAAGCTCTAACAAATGCGGTAGTTTTAAAAGAGACATTTTCAAACCTATAAAATCTCTTGGGCTAGCTGAACCGTTGCTCATACGAGTTGCAAGCCGCTGAATATCATAAATTTGTTCCAAAGCTTCACAGAGGGCTAATCTTACACTATTATTTGAAACAAGTTCCGATACCGCATTTTGGCGTTCACAAATTTGACTGACATTTTTCAAAGGCTGGCAAATCCAATTTTTCAAAAGCCTTGCCCCCATATTTGTTTTTGTCCGATCTATAGCCCACAATAAAGATCCATATTTATTCTTTTCTCGCAAAGTTTCAACGAGTTCCAAATTTTTACGGGTTGAAGAATCCAATATCATATATTCAGACAATTCAAATGCTTCAATTCTATCAAATTTAGGCATATTATCTTTTAAAGTTTCCCATATATAAGCAAGCAAAGCACCCGCCGAACGAAAACCTAAAGGATATTTTGAATAGCCAAAACTTTCCAAACTTTGTGTTTTAAATATTGCCTTTAAATTATTTTGAGAAAAATTAGGTTCAAAAACAGATGATGGAATTTTAGAACAGTTATATCTAGAAGTAATTTCTTCCGGAAGGTCAATAATTTCATCCGGAACAATTTGAAATGGTTTTATATCCTGTTTTAGACTTGGAGCTACAATTTCAGAAGGATTTAAACGTGTTAACTCCGATAAAATAAGATTTAAAGGAGCTTGAGTAGTTTTAAATTCGCCTGTAGAAATATCTGCATACGCAAAACCAAATAAATTAGTTTTTTCATCCTTATAAATTGCACAAATATAGTTGTTTGAATTTTGTTGTAAAAAATTGCTTTCAGTTAAAGTTCCGGCGGTAATAATTCTTGTTACTCCACGCTTAACTATTCCCTTAGCATATTTAGGATCTTCCAATTGATCACAAATTACAACTTTATAATTTTTTTTGACGAGTTTTTCTAGATAAGCATCAGCCGCTTTTACAGGAACCCCTGCTAGCGGAACTTTGCCTAATTTTGCTCCGGCATCTCTTGCTGTAAGAGTTAACTCTAAAGCTTTAGACATAGTTACAGCATCTTCAAAAAAAGTTTCGTAAAAATCACCCATTCTATACCACAAAAGTATTCCTGGATGTTCACGTTTAATTTTTAAAAACTGCTGCATAGCAGGCGTAGTATCTTCAATATTTACTTCATAGCTTTTTATATTATTGATTTCACTGTTATCCATATTATAATATTCGTATAAAAAAAAGAGGATTTCAACATGGGTTGTTTGAAGAATATAACCAGAGCGATATTTTTAACAATTATTATAATGGGTTTTGTAGCTTTTGGCGGCAAAGATTGGATCAGAAATCAATATAACGATTTTGTTCACCCAACACACGATATGATGATGGAAAAAGCTCAAAAAATAGGAGATTTTTCTAAAATAGATAAAGAATTTGAAATAGAAAAAGCTGCTGGAATTTTTGGTTACAACGCCGTTGTTGCAGAGCATAAGGCATCAGGTCAAAAAATGATTGTCGTTGATTCCGGCAAAAAAACTATTCTTACAACAGAAGATATTAAAGCTGACGACTCAGAAACAAGAATAAAAAATGCAATAAATAAATTTAAATACCAAGCTGCTGCAATTGAGGAATTTAATGTAATAGAAAAAGGAACAATGAACTCATACGGTCAAACTGTTCCTTATGTAAAATTTAAAGCAAAGATTAAAAAAATTCCGTCAGGAGATATATCAGGAATAATATCCGTCGTAAAAGATAATGACGGTAGTGATAAAATTCTTGTCTCCGTAAGCCAAAGCGGAAAATATTCCCAACTTATTTCAAACGAATTTTTTAAAGAAATCAAATCAAAATAAATTAATTTTTAATCTGCTATGCAAATAACTTGTAAATAGTTATCGTTACGCGATGTACTACTATGTTCAGTATACGAAATGTCAAAATAGCGTCCCCATGCATTTGCTTCATCAACAGCAATTGAAGACCACAAAGCAAATTCTGGAGGAGAAAGATTTTTTATTCCCAATTTTGTTACAATATTTTCATCCATAGTTAGCTTACTATTGTCGTTGTATCCTCCTGATTCGCTTATCGAATTGTCGTTGTAGATTGCTCTCGCAATTTTCGCCAATTCACTTGCATTTGGTAATCTACCACCTTGATTCTTACACTCTACCAATGCACCTACCCAGTAATCATCATTATCGTTATACGCACAATCATATATTCCTTCAAAATCATACATGTAAGCTTCGCAATATGCAGGTGTTGGAACTTTTGCCTGGCTGATTATCTTCACTCCGCCTATCTCTATATAAGAATCTTTTAGTTTTGCTCCATTAAATGAAATAAGGTCATTTCTTGTGTGTTCATCGCCACCATACAAGTTTGGTTTTCTGGAGCCGTTGAAGTCATAAATACCCGCTACACAAGAGTGAATTTGTTTATTATCTACCTTTACACTATCCGGATCTGAGATACATTTTTTATCATAACTAAGAATAATT
>JAFUUC010000042.1 GCA_017471365.1 bacterium | reverse complement strand
CGTAGTACCCTCACCCGAATTTCTAATGCTCAGTTTTCGCATTGAAATTCTTCCCTCTCCCACCAAAAAACGCTGTGGGCGAGGGGAATTAACTTTTCTCCCTCCATGGTTAGGGAGGGTTGGGGTGGGTTGTTTAATGTGACATATCGAACCACCCATCCCTATCCCTTCCCTAGCTAGGGAAGGGAATGTTTTTGTGGTGGTGTGTTTGCCCCTTGCGAGGAACAGACCCACCCTTAGTCCTTTTTCTATTACTCGAGCATAGCTCTCAAAAAGAAAAACCAAGCAATTCACCGGATTGTTTGCTCGGCAGAGTCTAGCTAGGGAGGGAAACTTATGGGGTAGTAACCCAAACCTACTTCCTTTATTTACGCTCACAGTTCTACATAAATTATTGTGTAAATAATTGCTTTTGCAAAATATTATACCAATGACAATTTCGATGTTTTGGTTTTAATTTCTTTTAATTTTTCTATGCGTTTTGAAGCATAGGTTGCATTTTCATCATTTGGACTTGATAGCAAAAATTTGCGATAATATCTTTTTGCATCTTGTTGCTTGCCTAATTTATCCAGACAAAGACCTATTTCAAAATATATTTTTGTGTAATTAGGATTAATCTTTAGTGCCGTATTGTAAAGCGAAAGTGCCGGCCTATAAAGCTGCATCTTCATATAAATATCAGATTTTTTTAGATATGCATTTAAATATGTTGGAGAATTTTCAATTAATTTTTGGTAAATTTTTAATGCCATATCCTGTTCATCACCTGCTTCATGAGCTAGTCCCAGATGATAAATAGCATCCGGATTATCCGGTTCAATTTGAATTGCACGAATAAAACATTTTATTGCACAACAAGAACGTTCATCTTTCAAATGGCACAAACCAAGTTCATAGAATGTATCAAAGTTGTTGTTATCAAGCAAAGCTGATTTTTCAAGGTATTCTATTGCTTTTTTTATATTACCGAGATTTTTGTAGCAAATTCCTAGTCCAAGATATGATTCTGCATTATTTTTATCGAGCATTACAGAATTAAGATAAGCACCAACAGCTTGTTTAAAAGAGTTTTTAGTTCTCAATTCGTCCGCTTCATCTTTTAATTTTTTCATTTTATTTTGACGCAGAATTGTAGTTGTCATGTATTCGGATTTTGCGTTACTCAATTTAATCTCCTCTTATGTTTTAATTCTAGACTTTTTTTAAAGCTAGATTAACAATCGTTAGATTTAAAGATTAATCAATCATTGGATTTATTGTCTGGGTTATGATATAAATTTGTTATGAGAAAGCTTTTAATTGTTTTGGGAATTTTGTATTTGGCTTTTAGTTCTGTTGCTGTTGCACAGGATGAAGTTAGTTTGGGTGATGTTCAAGCACATACAATAGAACTTCCAAAATTAGACTATAAAGAAAAAGATTCTCTTGTTATTAGTGATGAAGAAGTTATGGGACAAATCGTTAAACTCCAAAGAGAAAAAGACATGGAGGACATTGATAATTTGTGGAAAGGTACTGTATCGAACAATCAAGTTATAGGATTTGCTTTAAAAAAACTCGCAACACCTGAAAGTCAGAGGAGAATACACTCTTCCCTAATGGCAAAAACACTTTCGGCTATTATTTCAGGTGCATCTTTGGCTCCAACACTTGTGGGAGCTGATTATATGCTTCAATCAGGTACATATGCAGCAGGAAGGATTGCTCAAAATCTTTTGAATAGGAAAAATATTCCTCAAGAAGTGCCTCTTACGGATACAGAGTTGATCGAACTGGCAGGTCTTGTTGAAAATTTGCAGGACAAAATTATAAATGCTTATTATAACTATAAAGCTTGTCTTACCCAATTAAAAGATACACGTTCTCGAGAACTTCTTTATAGCAAAAATTATGCAAAAGCCATGGATGAAGAAGATTTTCTTGAAATTGCAATATCGTCAGCATTGTACGATGATATGCAAATTGAGGAACAACAATATTTACAAATGGCAAAAAAATATCATTTGGAACTTCAACGTTTAGCAGGGAAAAAAGTTGTAGATGCTTTAAATTTATATCAATATGATTACGATGCAGCATTAGTAGGAGGCAATTAATAATGTTAAAAAATAAATATTTCATTTTAGCTTTGTTACTAAGCATTTGCACAAGTGCAAGTGCAATCACTCTTGATGATATAGATTTTCCAAAACCTCCTGCTTATCGAGTTGGTATTTCAGCTGTCCCGGAAAATCAATATATCCAGGTCAAAGAAAATTTTGATGATATTGAAAAAATTTCAGGCAGAATAGAAAGTTCTAATGATGATAATGCGACAGATTTATCTTATGCAGATTTAAGTATAAAAAGATTATCTAAAGAAGTTTCAAGAGAATTAGTTTATGAAGAAAGAGATATGGTTTCGGATTTAACTTTGTTATGGCAAGGTGCTGCTACACAGAGTGATACAATAAATTTTGCACTATACAAACTTGCCAACCCAGATATAGACAAACCGGATAAACAATCACTAAAGAAGGTTTTGTCTACTATAGCAAGTATGTCAACTCTTGTTGGAGCAAGCATGGCAAGTCCTGTTTTTGCAGGTTCTTCACTTATCGGCAGTAATATACTGGGTATAATGTCGCAAGATACAAAAGCTTTAAATTATAAATATACCAAAGTTAATGATGCGGATATGATAATTTTAATCCGTAAGGTTGAAGATTTACAGCAAAATGCCGTAGACCTTTACTACGATTATATGAGTGCCAGAAAACAAGTTGAAATGATCTCACAACTTGTAGAACAAAGGCAGAAAAAATTTAATCTCGCTCAATCTAATAATGCTTCCAGAGAATTGATTGTTATTACTGATGCTTATTATAGAAGTGCCTTAGATAAACAACGCACAGCTCGATCAAATTTTCTTTCTAAACGTGCAGCATTAGAACAGTTTGTTGGCAATGAAGCCTTTACACAGTTTGAAAATGAACTTATAGAAAGAGAAAAAAAAGAACACGAAACAAATTCATCAGAAGTGGCAAATCCACAAAATCAAAATGTAGCTTATTCTCAACCTTCTTATGAGGCAGACAATGACCCATATGTTAATATGCTGCCTGATTTACCGCCGCTAGAAGTTGAATCTCAGGCAAAAACACCAGAAACAATTGAAAATCAGGCTTCAACTGAACCGGAATTAAAAGTAAAATCGAAAAAGAAAGAAGATAAGTATTCTACAAAAGAATTAATTTTTCTACACGGCAAAACGAAACAAGAAGCCAAATCACCAAACACTGCGGTGTCAAATACATATCAACAGACAAAAACTCCGGCTCAAAAGTTGAATACCGATTTTAATCTTCTCCCTCTTGATGAAATAGTTGCACCGCGAAATGGTCATTCTATTTATGACGAATTGGAGTATTAAAATATAATGAAAATTATTCCATATAATGTTTATTCGGGTGAAGAAAACATGCAAATTGATAACAATTTGCTTGAAGATGCCATTAACAGTCAGCTTGATTCACCTATATTTAGACTTTATGGCTGGAAACCGGCGTGTATCTCCCTTGGTCGAAATCAAAATGATGATTTTTTAGACAAAGATTATTTGAAAAGTAAAGGGATTGATGTAGTAAAACGTTTAACCGGAGGCAGGGGACTTTTACACGATGATGAAATTACATATAGTTTTATTTGCCCCGTGAAATATTTAAAAAACGGTGAACACGTTGTATCTTCGTATAAAGAAATTTGTCAGATACTAATTAACAAATTCAAAAAGATTGGGATTGAATTGGAATTTGGAGACTCAAAATCCATTAGAACAAAATTCGATTATTGCATGTTGGTTTCAACCGGTGCAGATTTGTGTTATCAAGGTAAAAAATTTATAGGCTCTGCACAATGCAGAAAAAACGGTTATATATTGCAACATGGCTCGATTTTGTATGATTATGACAGAAAACTTTTGGAAGAAATTTTTAATGAAGAAGTGCATGAAATTGTTTCTGTGAAAGAAATTTTACCAAATTTGTCTAAAGATGAATTAATTAAATTATTGAGTATAAATTAGATATCATCGAAAATAAATAGCCTATGAATGTCTATATTGAGAGCATTTGCAACTTTGGCAATAGTCTGTATGGAAGGTGATTGTTCTCCTCGTTCAACAATCCCCATAGTGGAACGAGCAAGCCCTGACATATCAGCGAGTCCTTCTTGTGAAAGACTACGCTTAATTCTGGCGACCCTAATATTCATCCCGACCATTTTGTCGATTTCATCTATTTTTACAGCCATATCAAATATTATAGTAAGCCATTGACACATTATAATACACGTGATATTATAGCCATGTTGCACATTATAATGGAGGAAAAGATATGAATAAAGGTTTAACTAACTTGAGCATAGTCGCTAAAGAATCACTTGTCTCTAAAGCAGGATGTAGGTTGGGGTTACTACCCCAATACGTTAAATCCCCTTCCCTAGCTAGGACTCTGCCGAGCAAACAATCCGGTGAATTGTTTGCGAGAGGTAAGGTAGGGATGGGTGGTTCAATATGCCACATTAAACAACCCACCCCAACCCTCCCTAACCATGGAGGGAGAAATGTTAAATCCCCTCGCCCACAGCGTTTTTTGGTGGGAGAGGGAAGAATTTCAATGCGAAAACTGAGCATTAGAAATTCGGGTGAGGGTACTACGCACACAAACACGCCACCACAGAAAGGACTTCCCTCCCTAGCTAGGGAGGGAATGAGGGTGGGTCTGTTCCCCGCAAGGGGCAAGGCTGCGTTCACACTAGCAGAGGTACTCATCACCCT
>JAFUUC010000041.1 GCA_017471365.1 bacterium | reverse complement strand
TTGCGGGAACACCCCTCACCCCTAACCCCTCTCCCACAAGTGGCGAGGGGAATTCCTCTGTCATACCGAACTGTTCAGAATGACAAAAATCGTTTACCCCAGTGTTCGTTTGTACTTCTTTTTTCATTCAAACTTCCTTTCTTTCTGTTGTAAATATTTTAACGTATTTTACATATTTTGTCAACTATTAGTATACAAAAGAATACCGATAGTTAATTTATATAAGGCAGTGTGAGTAAACAGTTAGTTGACAGGAGTTATCGAATGATTGACATTGGGAGTAAAATCAAAGAACTCAGGAAACAAAAGCACTTAACACAAGAACAATTAGCAAAACGATTGTGGGTAACAAAAGCAATAATTAGTGCTTATGAAAACGGTACACGTTTTCCCTCTTTGGAAATTTTGATTCACCTTTCGTATGTTTTTAATGTTTCAACTGATTATCTTCTTGGTGTAAGCAAAAAACAATATCTTGATGTTACTGAATTAACTGGCTCGCAAATAGCGTTATTGAATGATTTGATATCAGAGTTTAAAAATTGAAAAATATCCACTTGCGTTTTCAAATTTCCTGTGTATAATTTTAACTGTGAGGTTGAGGGATTATAGATGGATTGTCTATATGATTATTAGTACCCTCAAAGAAAGAGATAACTTCCATAATAGTAATGGATCAGACAGATTTTAACTACAAATTCATAAAAGATCATGCGAGTGCGGGAAGCTGGCGTCGCGGTTACGAATATCATCTTAAAGATATGGTATTTGATAATTATCCTGAAAAAAACTTTTATAAAGGAAAGGTGAAGGGAAATTTTCAGGATCATTATAATACAGACCTTATTTTCAAGAAAAATCGTGTTGAAGCTCGTTGCAACTGTCCACTAAAAGAAGAATGGTGTAAACATTCAGTTGCTGTTGCACTGAAAGCAATTGATGCACACGCATACGAAGATTGGCTCAGTGACAAATTCGGTATGGAATTTGATTTTTCAGATGAAAATACTGTTCTTACAGAAGTTCCTCAGGGAAATTATATTTTCCACTTTAACCCGAAAAGAAAGGCAAACTTTTTCTCAATCCTTGTTCGAGATCGTGAAAGCGGACGAGTAGTTAGACAAATTGAACCGATACTACGCGGTGTTATTGAAGCTCAAAAAAATGATAAAAATTTTGAACTCAACGAATCACAAAAAATTGAACTGTTGATATTTAAAGAACTACTTCAAATTTCTCGTCAGGACAAGCGTGCCGGATGGTATGACATTCAAATTGCAAAGTTTGGTCAGATGTTTTGTCTATTGGCTAAAGCCGATGAAGTTCTTGATGAACGGACAAAAGAAAGATTAAAATTTATGGATGAAGAATGGAAACTCATATTAAATGTTAATCTTTCTGCTACCGCCGGAAACTTGCTCTTGTCTTTGGAATGGCAAAGACCTGATAGAGACGATGTTTATCCGTTTGAAGAAGTTCGTTATTTTTCTCGCCATTTAAAATGGGGAAGATATAAAAATATTATTTTCCCAACTAGTATTGCAGTACAATCTATCCCTCAAAATATAACCAAAGCATCTTTTACGGATTTGAAAGATGCAGAGTGTGGCAAGTTTATTTACGAAGATCTTCCAAAGCTTCGTGAAATCATGGATGTTAACGTAGATGAAAAAATTTCAAAACTTATGCTTGAGCAGCGTCCTCCAATAAATGTCGTAACAATGGGGATAGATTATGATCAGAGTTTGAAAGCTTCTTTAGACTTTGAATATGACGGGGTTCGTGTTCCGTATTCCAAGTCCGCAGCTGACAAAGTACCATATATTACGGTAAAAAAACAGGGAGAAGATGTTATATATTGGGTTAAACGCAATATAAAACTCGAAAATGAAGCTTATGCAATGCTTTTGGCATGCAAATTTGTTCCGATGCAGACAAATAATTTGGCATTGGAAAAAGAAAATGCCATTGATTTTTACAATTATTATTTAAAACAGGCCGGAAGTAATTGGAAATTTGAAGAAAAAGACGACATGTCTTTTTTCAAATTGATGGATGATCCTTTCAAATTGTGTGCAAAGATAGACTTTTCTGATGAACAACCGGATAGTTTTGATATGCAAATTTATGGTCAGGTTGGTGATGAAATAATAGATTTCAATGAAATTTATGACACTATTCAAAAGGACGAAAAATATTCGCGTATAAGAAGTCTGGGTTTTGTTGAATATCCTGTTCAAAATATTTACGCGATGATGAGATCGTTCAATTCATTCGATGTATTTAGAAATGATGAAAACCGTTTTACGGTAAAAACTTATCGTGCAGGTTTGATAAATGAACTTAAAAATCTTGGTGTTGAACTCATTTTAAGTGACAGATTTAAAGAATTTTGGGAACAAATGTCAACATTTTCAACTTCTGAAAATCTTGCTTTGCCAAAAGGTATTAAAGCTGATTTCCGTGAATATCAGTTAAAAGGTGTTGGCTGGTTATGGTTTATGTATAAATACGGCTTGAATGGTATTCTTGCCGATGACATGGGTCTTGGTAAAACACTTCAAGCTCTTGCCGTTATTCAAAAAGCAAAAGAAGAAGATGGGTCTGCACCAACTCTTGTTATTGCTCCGACAACCGTTGTTTTTAACTGGGAAAATGAAATTCAAAAGTTTGCACCGGAATTGACTTGTTTGAAACTTCAAGGTGGAGAAAGAAAAAATTTCTTTAAAGAAATTCCGAATTATGACATAGTAATTACAAGTTACGCACTTGTGCGTCGTGATATTACGAAGCTTAAAAATATTGATTTCAGATATGTTATTCTTGATGAATCCCAAAATATTAAAAATTCAACTTCTCAGACTGCACAAGCCGTAAAACAATTACAAGCTTCACATAAACTGGCTCTTTCCGGTACTCCGATTGAGAATAAACTTGAAGAATTGTGGTCTGTATTTGACTTTTTAATGCCAGGATTCCTATTCTCGATGGGTGATTTTAATTCTCATTATGTTAACCCTATTATGGAAAGACACGATAAAGTTGTTGAAAAACGTTTAAAATTGCAGATTTATCCATTCATTCTGCGTCGTATGAAACGAGATGTTGCAAGAGATCTTCCTGATAAGGTTGAAAATATTGCATACTGCGAACTTACAGATGAGCAAAAAGACTTTTATTTACAGGTACTTGACAGTACAAAAGAAGAATTGTTCAAATCTATCGAGCAAAACGGTTTGGAAAAAAGCAGACTTTCAATATTCTCAGCACTTCTTAGAATGCGTCAAATCTGCTGTCATCCGAAACTTTATGACAAAGATAATGTTAAAAACGTTCTTTCATCCGGTAAGTTTGAAAAACTTAAAGTTTTACTCGAAGAAATTGTTTCAGAGGGTCACAGAATACTTTTATTCAGCCAGTTTGTCAATATGCTTGATATAATCAAGGAATGGTTGGATAAAGAAGGCATTAAATATGAATATCTAACCGGAAAAACTAAAGACAGAAAAGGAGCTGTTGACAGATTTAATAATGACAACTCTATTCCGATATTCTTAATCAGCTTAAAAGCAGGTGGTACAGGTTTGAATCTTACCGGAGCAGATTATGTTATTCATTATGACCCATGGTGGAACCCTGCTGTTGAAGATCAAGCAACAGACCGTGCTTATCGTATCGGACAAACTAAAAAAGTTTTTGTATACAGACTTATAACACGCAATACGGTAGAAGAAAAAATTCAAAAGCTTAAAACAGTTAAACGCGACCTCGTTGATAGCGTAATATCAGTTGATAGAAATATTACAAAATCCCTAACAATGGACGATATTCGCGAAATCTTCTCGGTTGATTAATTATATATTACTCATCTGCTAAACAAATAAACAGTCGAAAGATTAAATATTTCTCGAGAAGATATAGATAATGTTGAAATAAAAAATAGCAGATAGTAAAAGTCAGGGATCTTATTGAATTTTAATTAAAAATGAACTTTTTTGTTTTAAATTCGTTATACAAAATGTAGACAAAATATAAGGAGATGAATTTATGTCAGACGAAGAAAAAAAAGAATGTACTTGTGATTGCCACAAAATCGCAGCAAAATTTTTACTTTTAACTTTATCATCATTTGTAGGAACATTACTGGCAATTATTTTTGCGGCTTTACTTTTAAAACCGGTACTTGCTCCTTGTCCTTGCCATAAAGGAATGCACAAAATGCCGCCAAGAATGGAAAGACAACTTACTCCACAAGCAATTGGACACAGACAATTTGACATGCAAAAAGGTGATTTTAAAGGGGCAAGACCTCAATTTCAAAAAGGTAAGTTCCCTCAACGTCCGCAAGGTGAACAAAAAGCTCCACAAGCTCCTGAAAGAAAATAATTACATTTATAAAGTTCGGCTACAAAACAGCCGGACTTTATTTTTTTAAACTCCAAATATCCTTTTGAAATAAAACCAAAAATGGAATGATTTCCAAACGTCCGATCAACATATTAAAAACAAGAATAATTTTAGTTATTACATGCATAGAAGAATAATTCCCAAATGGTCCTATAACACTGCCCAATGCAGGTCCAATATCCCCTAGCGAAGCAATTGCTGAAGTTACACCAATAACGACATTTTCTTCTGTCAAAGTAATAATTAGTGCTGATATAGCAAAAATTCCGAAAAAGCAAAAAACAAAAAATAACGTTTGTCGCAAAACATCGGGAGCGACAACAACATTATCAATTTTCACACTCAAAACAGCATTCGGATGGAGAATTTTATAAACTTCATTTTTAATATACTTACAAATCAATAACCATCTGGTCATTTTCAAACCACCACCGGCTGACCCCGAACAAGAAGACAAAAACATCGCGACAAATAATACTACCTTAGCATCAAATGTCCACAGATGATAATTTTCACTGGAACTTCCCGTTGAAGTAGACAGTGACAAAACTTGATAAAATGCGGCAACAAAAGAATGTTTTATTGAAAAATCTGATTCAAAAAATAAAAATGCCGCCAATATCGTAGAAACAATTAAAATTATTTTTGAATAAAATTTAAATTCCTCACTTTTCCACAAATATCTTAAATCCAATTTTGTTACAACTTTTGCCTGAACAACAAAACTTGCCCCTGCTATAAACATAAATATTAGAATTATTAACGTTATCGCGTTTGAATGATAACCACCTATACTCTCAGGATTTGGAGAAAAACCTCCGGCAGAAAGAGTGGACATAGCATTACAAATGCAGTCAAAAGGATTCATGCCGGCAAACCAAAGACAGAAAGCACAAATTAATGTCAAAGAAGCATAAGCAATCCACAAAACAGAAGCAGTATTTTTAATTCTCGGCGTAAGTTTTTCTTCTGTTGGTCCCGGAGCTTCGGCAAAAAACATCTGTCTTCCGGCTACAGCAAACTGAGGTAAAATTGCAACGAACAAGACAATAATTCCCATGCCCCCCAACCATTGAGTGAATGATCGCCAAAATAACAAAGATTTTGAGATATCAAATGATGTTAGAATAGTTGCACCTGTTGTTGTAATACCGGAAACCGCTTCAAAAAATGAATCTATAACGCTAAACCCTGAACACATAAACGGTATTGCCGCAATAAGAGCGAACAATCCCCACGCAAATGAGGCTATGACGAGTGCTTCAGAACGTTTAATGTCATTTAACGCATTAACATCACTTGCATTTTTAACAACTTTACGCAAAATATCTCCCAATGCTAATGCAAAGATTCCCGCAGTGAAAAATGGAAGTATTGACCCGTATTCACCGTAATACAATGCCACAAGAATTGGTGTAAAAGTCACCAAACCGATATCAGTTAAAATTAATCCTAACGCATTTGAAAGATAATTTAAACGCATTTCTATACTACCTTAAAATAATCCTTAATTTTTGAAGCATTTTCAGACTTTGTGAATATTATTAGAATATCATTCGTCTTAATTTGAGTATCTCCCTTTGGTATAACAACATGATGTCTTCTTTGAATAACACCAACAACAGCAGGTGCCGGGAATCTCAAATCTTTAATCATTTTATCATTAAATTCACCACCAAGAAGAATCTCCAAAACTTCCGCCTGCCCCTGTTCAACCGTTGCAAGAATATCAACATCAGTTTCGTCAATATCATTACGAACTTCATTAATTGCAGACGTCTTAGGAGATACCGCAATATCAATCCCAACTTTTTCAAATAATGGTATATTTAAAACTTTTGAAACTCGGGAAATTACACGTTTTACTCCAAGTTGTTTAACAAGAAGCGAACATAAAAGATTCCTTTCGTCGTTGTTTGTAACAGAAATAACAACATCACAAGAACCAATTTCTTCTTCGTCAAGTAATTTTAGATTTGTTCCATCACCATTAATTACAATTGCTTTATTTAGTTCATTTGCTAAATATTCGCATCTGGAATAATCTTTTTCGATAATTTTAGTTTTGATTTTCATGTCTTCAAGGCTCTTTGCCAACATAAAACCAACATTCCCTCCACCTATAATCGCAGCAGATCTAACCTGTTCTTTTTCGTGGAAAAATGTACCGGCTAAAATATCCAAAGATCTTGATGTACCCATAAATATCAATTTGTCATCAGCATTTATTTCAGTTAAACCATTTGGTATAAACAGTAAATCGTTCCTTTTAATTCCAACAATAATAGTATCTTTTGTAAATCCACAATCTTTAACCATTTTACCAACGATAGGAGAAAGCGGTTTTACCCTGTACTCCAAGAGTCTTGCTCTACCATCAGCAAAATTTTCAACATCAAGTGCGTGTGCAACCGTTACAATTCGGAATAATTCTTGAGTAAGAAGTGCTTCAGGCCAAATAACATAATCAATAAAAAAATCACCGAGATAATCATCTGATTTATCAAGTTCCATTGCATTACGATACTCTTCTTTTGATACAAAACAAATTGTCCTAATCCCGCTAATTTTTTTTGCAGAAAGACAAGCAACAATATTTGCTTCATCAAGTGTTGTACATGCAATGAACACATCCGAATTTAATATATCCGCCCGTTTTAATACATTTATATCCGTTGCATTACCCTGCACAAAACTTATATCAAGCTTGTCAAATTCCTCTGTACGATTTTCTTCTTTATCTATAACCGTAATATCATGATCTTCAAAAAATTCCGTTGCCAGCAAACAACCTATTTCCGTAGCACCAAAAATTACAATCTTCATTAGCTTACTCCCAAAGCACTAAGAAATATGTATGCCGCAAACAAGCACACTCTCTCCAAAATCATTAAAACAATCATAGCAACGATCGGCGACAAATCAAACATTGCAACCGGAGGAATAAACTTCCTAAAAAAATCTAAATACAAATCTACCGATGAACGCAATGCATTTAATACAGGATTTTGCCAATTTACATTTGGAAACCATGTTAGCAAACATCTAACCAAAATCATCATCATATATATGTAAAAGCAATAATCAATAGCCTTCAAAATTTTAATCATTCAAATCATCCTTTCTATCATCAGATGTTTCACTACTTTCTTTTTTAAATTTATCCATTCTTGCAGCAGCACGATTCATTGTATCCATAAACTCGGCAGGTGACATAATTATAATTTCAGGTTTTTTAGACTCGAAATATTTGTTATGAATTTTTCTTAAACCAGTAGAAATCAAAACAGTTGTAACCATAATCAAAGCCGGCGACAGATACATACCAAATATCGGAGGAATTATAAAAAATCCTGCGAATTTGAATATATAATGAAATAATGGATAATTAGGATTAATATTAGGTACCAATCCTAAAAAACACGCCATAACGACAAAATATAAATACAAATTTACCAATTTATCCAAAAAGATTATTAATCTTGCCATAGTAAAATCCTACAGTTTCGTAGTAGAAGAACATTCACACCCGCAAGGTTCAGCAGGAAGATTTTCAATCATGCCAAAAAGCAGATTCTTAAGGTTCGCGACATTGTCATTAAATACCTTCATTACCGCCTCGTGTGAAACCGGAGGAACATCACCAACCAAACCTGCATCATAATCTGTAATCAATGAAATATTTAAAGGACACATATTTAACTCTTTCACAAGATAAGCCTCAGGATAAGCTGTCATATTAATAACTTCCCAACCCTGTTTTGTAAAGAAAGCTGACTCGGATTTTGTAGAAAATCTCGGTCCGTTAATTACAACAACCGTACCCGCTCTGTGAATAGTAATTCCCAGTTTTTCACCAGTTTCAATTGCAAGTTTTCGTAATTCCGGGCAATAAGGATCTGCCGGTGAAGGGTGCTGAACAACCGGTCCTTCAAAGAAAGTTGTTTTGCGTCCGTCTGTCCAGTCAACAAATTGGTCACAAATAACAAAATCACCCGGCTTTACGTGTTTTTGTAAACTGCCGGCTGCACAAGGTGAAATTACACGTTTGCAACCTAAATGCTTCATTGCCCAAACATTTGCTCTAAAATTAACCAAATGCGGAGGAATAGAATGATTTCTACCATGTCTTGGCATAAAAGCTACACGATGATTCCCGATTTTACCTAAGAAAATATTATCACTTGTTTCACCATATGGAGTTTTTACACTAATTTCCTCAATGTCACTTAAAAAGCTATAAAAACCGGATCCGCCAAATACACCGATATCCGCCTTATTTAATATTTCCATAATCTTTCCCTTTTACACTTATAACAAAGAAATGTTACTATACAAAAATTATTTTTTCAATGTATAAATAAAAGTTCACAAATTTTACATAGTTAACAAAGCTTTTGTTATATGCTACAATGTATGAACAAAAGAAGGGATATAACGATGAAAAACAAATTTTTAGCTTTATTATTTACAATATTACTAACCTCGCAAATTGCAATTTCAGCACCTTTCAGTGCCAATGCAAAAACAAAAAGGATTCCTGCCGGAACTGCAATGTCCTTAAAAATATTGACACCTGTTGATACTTCCGTAAACAACGAAGGTTCAACATTCAATGCTATGCTTATTACGGATCAAAAAGAATCAGATGAAGTAATTTTACCGATGGGTTCAATAGTTAGAGGTGAGATAAAAGGGATTATTCCTGCAAAAAGATTATCCAAAGGTGCTATTTTATATCTGGACTTTGATCACGTAGTAACTCCAAACGGTCGACAGATACCTCTATCTTTGACCGTAATCGGAAGAACTGATATGACTCCTGACGGTGGTATTACAACTACAAAAGGATATTTTGATGCTTGGAAGCAAACTTGTTCAAAATCCGGTAAAATAACCAAAAACGCCGTAGAGTGGGGTGAAGGTGTTACAGATAATGGATTTAAATATGTTTTAATCCCGGTTAGTGCTGTAGGCGGGGCGTTTGGAACTGCTGGATATTTCGTGTACGACAGTATCGCTGATTTAATAAGAAAAGGGAAAAATGTTAAACTCAATAAAGATGAAATCTTAAACGTGATTCTTGTTGAACCCGTTGATGTCCCTGTAATATAAATTTATGTCAAAGATTGATAAAATAGAAGAACTTCAACAACTTTTGAAGCAGGATTATAAGAATATTGAGGCAAGAAGACAGCTTGCTGTTATTCTTATCGATTGCGGATTTAATGAAGAAGCTTTGAAACATCTTCTTTTTATAACTAAAACACTTAATAACGACAGTAGTATTTATTACAATCTTGGTATTGTATACGAAAAATTGAAAAATTTCCCAAAAGCTGCTCAAGCTTATAAAAAGGCTATTGAGCTTTCTCCACAAGAACTTGATGCTGTGTACAATTTAGGACTTGTTTATATAGAACTGCAAAAGTATGATGATGCTATTCAGTGCTTTGAACAAGTATTAGACTCTGACAATAATGATTCAAATTCTTATTTTAATTTAGGTTTGTCCTACTTTAAAAAACAAGATTATGCCAAAGCAATTAATTGTTTTCAGCGTACAATAGATCTCAATGATGAGGATATTTATGCACACTTTTATATCGCAAATATTATGAAAGAACTGGGTGAAACAAATGGAGCAAAAGAACAATTTGAAAAAGTTTTGGAATTGTCTCCAGATTATAGCTGGGCATATTACAACCTTGCAGTAATATATTATGAAGAAGGAGAAATCGGACTCGCAATAGAAAATCTTCAAAAAACTATTGAGTGTAATCCTGTAGATATAGAAGCTTATAAGATTTTATCTCAAATTTTATTTAAGGAAGGTTATTATGATGAGGCTATGGACACAATTAGTAACGCACTAAACACCTGTGGTGAAAATGGAGATATCTATTATTTCTCAGCTCAGATAAATAAACAACAAGGGTATTATGAAGAATACAAAGAAAATCTTAATAATGCTCTTAAAAATCGTCAGACACTTTCTATTCCAATGAAAATTATTCAGAATGAATTAAATAAAGTAAAATAACATTTTTTGTTTGTGCTAGAATAAAGACATTAAGAATTACGAGGTAAATATACTATGAAAATGTCTAATTTATTTGTACAAACATTAAGAGAATTTCCGTCAGATGCGGAAGTCATTTCACATAAAATGTTAGCCAGAGCCGGATACATAAAGAAGTTGACAAGCGGGGTGTACACATACTTGCCTCTTATGTGGAGGGTATTAAAAAAGATTGAAAATATTGTTCGCCAAGAAATGGACAAAGCCGGAGCTCAAGAACTTTTAATGCCGTTTGTTCAGCCAAAAGAATTGTGGGTTGAATCCGGCAGGTGGGAAGCTTACGGTAAAGAACTTATGAGACTTAAAGATCGTCACAGCCGTGAAATGTGTCTTGGACCAACACATGAAGAAATTATTACTGCAATTGCAAGAGACATTTTGAAATCTTATAAACAATTACCGACGAACTTATACCAAATACAATCAAAATTTAGAGATGAAGTTCGACCTCGTTTTGGACTTTTGAGAGGTCGTGAATTTATCATGAAAGATGCGTATTCTTTTGCAACTTCACAAGAAGACTTGGATAAAGAATATCAAAATATGTGGAACGCTTATACATCAATTTTCAAACGCTGCGGGCTTGAAACCAAAGCAGTTCAATCCGATTCAGGAGCTATTGGTGGCAATGTTTCACACGAATTTATGGTTATCACAGACACCGATGCCGGAGAAAATGATGTATTTTACTGTGATGAATGTGATTATGCCGCAAATTCCAATCACGCAATTTCAAACCTTCCTCCAGCTAAAGTAATTGGCGACTGGGAAAAAGCAATTGTTGTAGATACGCCAAATGTACATTCAATAGAAGAACTTAGTGAATTTTTGAATATTGAACCGTCTTTAATTGTAAAAGCTCTTGTTTATATCATTGATAAGAAACCTGTTATTGCACTTATTCGTGGTGATAAACAGATTGAAGAAACTAAACTTTTAAATACTGTTGGCGGAATTGAAATAAGAATTGCTACAAGCGAAGAAATCGCAGAAATTATGGGTGAAAACGGTTTTAATGCTATTCCGGGTTTTATTGGTCCTTGCAATGTTAACAAAAAATACCTTGAAAAGTATGGAGAAAACAAGATAACTTTTGTTGCTGATGAAACCGTAAAAGAAATGAAAAATTTTGTCATCGGTATAAATGAAACTGATAAACACCTCGTTGGCGGTAACTGGGGAATTGATGTTGATTTACCTGAGACTGTAACAGATCTTAGACTTGTCGAAGCCGGAGATTTTTGTCCAAAATGCGGCAAGGAATTAAAAGTTACTCGCGGCATTGAAGTTGGTAATATATTCCAACTTTGTACCAAATATTCAAAACCGATGAATGCAGTTTATTTAGATGCAGATGGAAAAGCTAAACCTTATATTATGGGTTGCTATGGCATTGGAATTTCTAGAACTGCGGCTGCGGCAGTTGAAGCACATCACGATGAATGGGGTATAAAATGGCCTCTTGCGATTGCACCTTATCACGTTAATATAGTACCGGTAAGTATACAAGATGAACTTCAAATGTCTACGGCACAAAAAATTTATAATGAATTACTTGAAGCAGGTGTTGAAGCAGTTCTTGATGATAGAAACGAACGCCCGGGTGTCAAATTTAAAGATTCAGATCTGATAGGATTTCCGTTTAGGATTACTGTTGGTAAAACTATCACAGACGGTCAGGTCGAATTTGTCACAAGAGCAACTAACGAAAAAATATCAATGAAGCCTGAAGAAGCTGTTAAAAAAGTTATTGATGCAGTAAAAACACTATAATTTATTCAAATTCATAAGAAATCTTAAAGCCAAGTATTTCAGTAATTTTCATTACTTCGTTGTATGTAATAGTACCCCTGCGAAGCTTGTTAGATAATGCAGTCAACGTGCAAGTTTTACCATTTTTTTCGGTTAAAAGTTGTGCCAACTTTTTTAGTGTCATTCCACGGATAGCAAGTAATGACTTAATCTGTTCTCTTGCCTCAATTATCATATAAACATTTTATTATAGCTTGACAAAAATCAGGTAATGATATAGCATGTTTTTCAAATTAGAAAATGTATAGCATTAAATGAAAATTATTTTTAACATTAATTCATGAAAAAGGAGAAAAACATGCTTAAAAAAAAGAATTTAAAAAGTACAGCTTTTACCAAATTAAACAGAGGGGCTGGGGTAAATGAAGAATTTAGGCAGGGGTTACTACCTGTTAACTTCCCTCGCCCGCAAGATCATTTGAGTGAGGATAAATGTAGGTTGGGGTTACTACCCCAACACGTAAAATCCCCCTCGCCACTTGTGGGAGAGGGTGCTACGCACACAAACACGCCACCATTGAAAAGACTTCCCTCCCTAGCTAGGGAGGGAATGAGGGTGGGTCTGTTCCCCGCAAGGGGTAAGGCAGCGTTCACACTAGCAGAGGTATTGATCACCCTAGCAGTCATCGGAGTAGTCGCAGCAATGACACTACCAACACTCATCGCAAAGATCAACGAAAAAGCTGACTCAAACCAAAAAGCTGTAATCGAAGCAAAACTTATTCAAGGCTTGAATATGCTCGACTTGCATGGCGGAATCAACAATACCTATTCTTCTACTGCTGAATTTGTATTAGAATTAGGTAAATACATGAAGAGTACAGCCGTATGTGACGGAACAACAAAAGCA
>JAFUUC010000040.1 GCA_017471365.1 bacterium | reverse complement strand
TTGATTGACGGCCACGCATTGGAGCATCTTCATATTGTTTTGCTTCAAAAATACCTCTTGCCTGTTCGTATGTCATAGATAAATTTTTATCTTTTAATATATTTATTTGTTCTTCATTTAATTTATTAAAAGTTTGTGTGCTATCAGTATTTAAGTATTCTCTATTTTTTATTAGTAAAATTTGGAATTTTATTTGTGTATCAGTATTCCATTCTTCGTTTTCAATTTCTTTTGCAGTCTTTAAAAAGGCAGGAATCCTCTCCGCTTCTCTTATTGTTGTTGTCATACTCCATAATGTATCCAATGCTATACTCCTTAATAATTTATAATTAAAACTTCTTCAGTAACAGAGTCTTTATCTTTAACTTGATAATTTGAATTATTATAATCATAATTCAAATTAATAACTCTGTATTTATCACTATTTTTATTAGTCCAATTTATAAGTATTGAATTTTCTTTGCCTTTACTTCTCAAAACATTCGATAGAGCGAATTTAATATTGTTTGAGTGCAATTTATCAAGAAATTCTAGCAAATCTCTTTCATCTTGCTCATTCCATCCGCCTTGTTCATTGTATGTCGCACAAGTAATTAAGTATGGCGGATCAGCATATACAAAACTGTTTGAATTTAGCTGCGATATATCAAAATCTCTAAAATCGCAATTTGAAAACTCGTATCTTTTTGAAGCCAGTCTTGCTATAAATTTATTCAATTTATCCTGCATTTTTTCATTAAAATCTCTTTTTCCAACAGGCAAATTAAATTGACCTTGTCTGTTAAAACGGATTTGATTATTAAATGAATAAATTATAAGTACATATAACATTGCATAATGGTAGTAGCCAGGGTCAGGACTATTGTTAAAATCTTCTCTTAATTTCAAAAACTTGTCTTTATTATACGGAGCTAAACCTGTTCCGCTATCACAACCGTAATATTCATATCCATATTTTGAACTCTGTGATAATCCATATTTCTCAATAATTTCATCAATAAGTGGTAAAAAATCTGACCCCAGATTTTTAAACATATTAAACAGATATGTAAGATTATCATCAGTATCGTTTAATATTGTCCTATTACTTTTTACATTGACTCCTACATTTGCTCCGCCACAGAATAAATCGACAAATATATCAATGTTTTTAGGAAATAGCGGCAATATTTGTGGAAGTAATTTAAACTTACCCCCTGTATAATTTAAGGGAGATTGTATAACTTCTAAGTATGTGTCTTTATCTAAAAGCATTGGCATACAAAAAGTCTTTCCGCATTTTCTTCAATATTAGATTTTCCTGTTGAAAATGCTTTGTAATCCTGTGAAAATTGCTGAACTTTACCTTTTGCACTTAAAATTCTTAAAATATCTTTATCTGACAATTTAGCATTTGAACGGTCATTACCTTTATTTGCCATATTGTTATATGAAAGAACGATGTATTTTGCTTTTATATTTTTAATTAAATCCTCAAATGCTCTTGTTGCACTAGTCGTACAATAATCGCTTTTTAAAGCTGTTCTATCCATCTTCTTTGCAACCCCAATTACTTTTGGTTTTTCCCAACGAGCGACATTTTCTAGTAAGTGGTATGCGTCGCAATATTGTCTTGAATTATAAGGCGGATCAAGATATACGATATCTGCTGAAATGACCTTTACTAAATTATTTATATCTTCGTTGTAGATTTCGTTTTGAACGTTTGATCTCTCGATTTTTGGCATTTGCAATTCAAGATTTTTATCTAATTCACCATTTTTTCTATATGCATCATAGTGTCCGCATGTATTTGCTATTTTATCCATTGCATATAAAAGAGCTGTGATTAAAATACATTTTTCTCTGTTATTTAATGATTCATTTTTATAATTTTTCTCAATATCTTCTCTGATATAGCCAATTTTACGACAATTCTTCTTACTAAAATAAGTATCACCATAATTTTTAGACATATAATTATCCGATGATACTGAAATTGTATTGTATCTCTTTATAAAACTAATAATTTTTGTTTTTGAGTATTTTTCTGTTCCAAACCAAGTCTGGTGGCATACATAATTGCTGTATAAAATATCATTAACAATAAGATGTTTATCTTGATAAATAGAGGCAACAGAGCCTGTTCCTGCAAATAAATCCGCAAAAGATTCAAAATCCCCACAAACATTAGATATAGTTGATTTAATAAAATTATTCAACTTATATTTATTCCCAAGATAACGGCGGTTATTTATTGAAAAATAACCAATAGAAGAAATTGCATTATTAACAACAAGCTCTAATCCTATATTTCCAGAACTTGTCCTGATTTTTTTATTTTGTCTTTCTAGTGTTTGGACAGACAAATCAATGCTCCTTTACCTGTTACATTGTAATACAAATATGCCATGTGTGTCTAATTTGTTGAGAAGTTGTAAAATACTAACTATTGATTCAATTCATTATTTTCTTCTGTAACTTCAATTGGGGTATAAAAGGGAATAAAACCTGTTTTATTTTCATTTGTAAGATTTTCAGATTTATTTGGTGTCAATCCAATGTCTTCATGAGGTTTATCATCAAATAAAATAATTTGT
>JAFUUC010000039.1 GCA_017471365.1 bacterium | reverse complement strand
CCCAGTCCTAGTGCATCTGCTGTGTTTAATTTAGTAATTTCAACAGTTTTATCTTCTGTACCGTTGTTGTATGTTATTTCACTATACGGAATACATTCACTAAACGCTGTATTAGTACCATCGCAGATCTTTGTGATCTTCATGTACTTAGATAGTTCTTCTACAAATTCTGCGGTAGATGAATAAGTATTATTTATTCCGCCATGCAAGTCGAGCATATTCAAGCCTTGAATAAGTTTAGCTTCGGTGACTTTTTTTTGATTGCCGTCGACTTTTTCGTTCACTTTTGCGATCAATGTTGGCAGGGTCAGTGCTGCGACAACTCCGATAATTGCAAGGGTGATTAGGACCTCTGCTAATGTAAAGCCTGCCTTGCCCCTAACGGGGAACAGACCCATCCCTACCCCTTCCCTAGCTAGGGAAGGGAATGTTTTCGCTGTGGCTGCCAGTTTGCCCCTTGCGGGGAACAGACCCACCCTTAGTCCCTCCCTAGCCAGTGAGGGAAACTTATGGGGTAGTAACTCCAACTTACATTTGTCCCCACTCAAGTGATGTAGTGGGCGAGTAAAGGTTTCTGTGGTGGTGTACTTCTCATTCCATAATTTTTCTTTTCTTTTTTGCATACTTTTCTCCTTTTAATTGTAGGTAATTCCGAACAGCATGCCATTATATTATCATTAGCATTAAGAATATGCAACAGGAGAATAAGGAAAAACGTTTGCGACTGCTTAGGGCTACTGCTGCCGCTGTAAAAGAGCAAAGGTTAAAAACCGGTAAATCGATTAGTCTTATCTCCAACGAATTAAATGTTTCAAAGTCTATTTGGTCTGATGTTGAACTTGCAAAAACTGATATACAATTTTCTACTTTTTGGCGTATTGCAGAGGCTTTAGAAATTTCCCCTGAAAAATTGATTAGGAAAATAAAAGAAAATTTACCGGATAGTTTGGTTTTTATTGAATAGTACGTTACATTTATTAACTTAAAATTCATTTTAGAATTTATTTATTCTATAATTCTTTACAGGTTGATATATAGTGAGGGATTTAATGAAAAATTTTCTTAAGGTTTCGGGATACACGTTAATTACATTTATTTTAATTGCTTATTTAGCTTTTTTATTTGTATTGCCAAATGTAATCGACTTGAACGAGTATAAAACTGACTTACAAAAAATTGTTGAGGAAAATAGTGGTTTAACAGTTGATTTTACAAACGCAAAACTTATTACGACTCCATTACTGGAAGCCGGAGTTAAAATTAATGGTGCAAAAGTTATTTTGCCGGATAATTCAGTGCTTTTTAAAACTGATAAATTAAAAGCAAAGTTATTTTTACCTAGTTTAATGTGGTTTCAGGTTTTTGTTTCAGAAATTAAATTTGAAAATCCGAATTTAAATGCCGAAATTATCGATTCTGAACAGTACAAAGCAGTTAGAGTTTATGAAAATTTCGTAAATGCACAGAGAAAAGACAAAGTTGAACATCCGGAAAAATATTATGCGAAAGAAACAAAACAAAATTTTGATTTATCAAAAATAAAATTAACAATTCCAAATATAAAATTTGAAAACTACAAAGCTATTGTAAATGACCTTGCAAGTGGTCACAGTTTGACTTTGCAGGGTGAAAAGTTAAAACTTGCTTACTGCAATGGTAAAGTTGCAAAGTTAAAAACAAATGCAATTTTTTTGAGTGACAAAGATACTAAGATTACAGCAAATCTTGATATAAATACATTTTTACCAAAGTTTTCACAAAGTCAAAAGGAAGAAATTGATAATGAAGCCGTTTTTTCGGTGCCTTTTTATAACCCTGTAACTACTTATAGAGATTACAATTTACGTTCAAATATTGAATCTAAACTTAAGATAAGAAAAGAAAGCAAGTCTGGGAAAATAAAATTAAATGGTTTTGCAAATATTGAAAATACGACAGTAACTCTTTCCGGATTAGAATTGCCGGAGTCTTATTTCAGGTTGAAATCGAGAGGGACTCATTCAAAAATTGACACAAATCTTTTTGTAACTTCTGAAGAATTTTTGCAGATTATGGCAGATGTTAATTACGGTGAACGTCCAAAATTTGATTTATCTTTAAAATCTACGCAGGTGCATTTTGATAATTTGTTGAAGATAACAAAGGCATATCTTGACACAATTCATATTAATAACGATATCAAAAATATGAGTGCAAGCGGGTATTTATATGCCAATGCAAACATTAAAACCGACTATAAAACTCTAAATTCCGATGGGAAAGTTCTTGTTCGTAACGGTAGTATTTCAAACGAAGGTAAAGGAATTTTATTCGGTGATATAAATGCCAATTTTATTTTCGACGATAATGAATTGGCTATAAAAGATACTCAAATATCAATAAATGGTAGACCTTTAAATGTTTCAGGAGAAATATCTACGAGTTCTATTGCAAATTTAAATATTAAAGGAGATAAAATCCCTTTAACGGGTTTGTATTCAGCTTTTGCTCCTCGAGAGTTTAAAAATTCTTACAGGCTTAAATCTGCGTTTTTAACTTTAGATGCCAGAGTAGCAGGTCAAATAAGTGATTTAGCTGCCGTTGTTAGAGCGAATTTGGAAGACCTTAACTTTGCTGATAATTCCGGTGAATTTGTCATTACTAACAAAAATTCAAAATTTGGGCTTGGACGGTATGCACAAGATTTGAAAGGGCAGCTTCTTAACAGAGGGTTAGTGATAAATTTCCCTAAAAGACATTCTATAATAAAAAATGACGAGTTTAAAATTGATATTAACAATGATAAAATTACTATAAAACCTAGCGAATTTCACTTTAATAAGCAATCTGTGATTAAGATTTCAGGTGGAGTAACTGATTATCTATCGAATTTAAATGCTCTTATTACTGCAAGCGGCAATTTATCAGCGAATGATCTTGCCGATGTTTTGTTGCATACGGCTATTCCTTATTTTGATGTAAAAGGATCTTTGCCTTTGCGAGCTAAATGTGAGGTAAAAGGTCTTGATTTAAAGTCTACAATTCAGGTTGCGGCTGATCCTAAAAACTATATTACCCCGGTGAATATGGATGATTTTTACGGAAAACAAACGATTATCCAAATGTTCGCCGAAAAAAATAAGAATAATATTAAAATCTCGAAAACCGGATTTTTTGTAAAAACGGCAGGAAGCGTTTTATCTGATAATTTGGCTAAAAATATTCAAGGTGCAAAAGAAATTATTAAAGTTCGAGGAATAATTTCTAATATTAGCACTCAGCCATTTATAAGTCTTGTAAAAATAATACTTCCTGAAAACCTGAATGGATCTATATATATTTTGCCAAAATCAAAATTTACGCTTGGTGGACATCTTCATATTTATGGAAAACCAGAAAAGCCTGTTATCACCGGTAAAATTGATATTAAAAAATTTAATTTACCTGAGCTTTTAACAAGAATGAACAGAATTGTTATTGAACTTGGTTCAAATAAAATTTCGGCACATGCCAGCAAAATAAATGCTAATGGTAATGATTTGAATATTCTTGCTGTATCTGATTGGAACAAAATAGCAGATTTAACGTTTACAGATGTTCGGATTTTTTCTCGATATATAAATGTCAGCAAAATTTTAAAAGTTCCAGAAGCCGGAGAAAAAGCTTTTCCGGGTTCAGCACAGGATGTTAAAGATGATAGTGGTAAACGCCCTGAAAATCCGGTAAAAATTTTGAATGGCTCTTTAAAATTAAACAAAATTGTTATGGATAATCTGGTCATTAATAATACTTCTTCTGACTTAAAAATGCATAAAAGTACAGTATTTTTAAATAATTTAAAAACATCTCCTTTTGGAGGAAGTGTTTTCGGGAATGTTACATATAACATTCTCGGTTCAAAGATAACCGCAAAAGTTAGTGGTCAAAACTTTGATGTTGAAAAAGTCCTTCTTGAAACTATGAATATGAAAGATATGGTTTCAGGTGTAGCTAATTTTATTGCAGATATATCTTTTGAAGGTACCAGCATAAATGATCAACTTAAATCATTAAAAGGCTATATTGATTTTAATATTAAAAATGGTCAATTAGGTCCTTTTGGAAAAATAGAGAACTTTCTTATGGCTGAAAATATCAGAGAAAACGCCTTTTTCTCATCGACAATCGGTTCTGTTATAACGAATCTTGTGACATTTGATACTTCAAGATTTAATTCTCTTTACGGTCATTTGACTTTTGAAGGTGGAACTGTCAATATTTCACCTATTAAATCTCAAGGTAATGTTATGTCAATGTTTATTTTGGGCAAAGCAGGACTTTTAGATAATACGGCAGACATTAAAGTAAGAGCAAAGCTTGCTTCTGCGTTTTCGGATAAACTTGGTCCTTTGGCAAATATAAATCCTATTAATCTTGTTAAACATACACCGGGCTTGAATATTGTTGCAGTTAAAATGTTTGCTTTATTCTGTGAGGAGGTTTCTGAGGAAGAAATGAATGCCATACCGGAACTGGGTGAAGGTAAGTCAGATGAAAATGCTACGAAATTGCAAATTAAGCTTCGTGGTGATACAAGAAAACCTTTAAAAATGTTAAAATCTTTTAAATGGCTAGCTTTGGATTCAGATATACAAAATGCGAAAGACTTTGTTGATACTCTGCCAACCCCGGAAGCAGGAGAAGAAGATTTATCTGTAGAAGAACTCATAGAGTTGCGTAAACAGCAAGCTATGGAACAGGCTGCGATCGAAGCAGCTGCACAGGCTGAAGCTAAGAAACCGATTAACAAATTAAAAAATATATTTAAAAATGAAACATCTAAATAAAATTACAGTTTCTATAATTATTTTTATCGCATTCGTAATTCTTGCATGCTATGGAACATTTTTGTTTGTTATTCCGAAGATCTTAAATTCTTCTGTGGCTCAAAAAAGGTATAAATCATTTGCTTTGCAAAAATTACAGCTTCATACAAGTTTTGATAATTTAAAATTTGAAACATATCCTAATTTATTTTTTGTTATGTCATTTGATAAGGCAGAGATCGTTTCAGGAGGGAACGTCCTGTTTAAAATCGAAAATTTAAAATATGAATCCAATGTATTCAATATAAAAAATGGTTTCCTTAATGTTGAAAATATTTTTGCAGATGCTGATGCTATAAAAAAATATTCAGTATCAAAAAAAAATAAAAAGAAAAATAATTTATCTTTAAAATTTTATCCCGTTATTAACATAAAAAAAATTCTGGTTACAATTAATAAAAATTTTTACATTGAAGCAGAAAATATTAATTCAAAGAAATTTAAACATGATATTGAAACAACATTAACTGCAAAAATTTTTACACCGTATACCAAAATTCCTATTGAAGTAGGCGAATATGGCAAAATCGTATACAATAAGTATTTTAAGGCAAATAATTTTTCTATAAAACTTAGTGATTCTCTTATTTTTATCGATGGTGATAAAAACAATCTTTATCTGAGTGCGAAAGATCTTCCTGTGTCTGATCTTGAAAAGAATTTTTTATTTTTTTACAAATTGAAACATCCAAATAAAAAGAATTTTATAGAAAATTTCGATAAATTCCAAGGGACTCTTGATGTTGATTTGCAATATAATAAAGATGGTTTTTCAGGCAATTGCCTTGCAAATAATCTTTCAGCTCTTTTTTGGACAAGGAAAATTCCTGTGAATCTTCCCAAAACATTATTTAGCTTTTCGGGTCATAGTGTAAGTGCATATACTCAAGGCTGGTTTGGACCGGAGCCAGTAAAAACAGATGTTCAAATTGGTGGTTTGGCAACTCCTAATCTTTATGTAGAAGGTAATGTATATTCTACTTTAACTAATAAAATTGTAAAAAAATATCTTCCGGAAGTTTCAATTCAGGGACGCACACCTGCAAAAGTTAAGTATACTGTCAATAAAAATAAAGTTGATGTATTTTACACTCTTGATATCAACAAAAATAATAATATTCATTCTGATTATGGAAGTTTAGATAATATTAACACTAATCGTCAATTGTTTGCTCATACGGTTAAAACTGGTGAAAATATACATTTAGAAACTTTTAATTACAATATTGATGTGAAAAATATTTTGAAAGGCAATGGCGATTTTGTCAGGGAAAACGGTCATTATCAGCCACAAAGTGCTGCTATTAAGACAAATGGTAAAATCCCTACAGCAATCATAAAATCATTTCTAAAAAACTACATTTCAGATGGAGCATTAGATGCTGATATTAAATATGAATTTAAAAACAAAATAATCACCGGTAATGTCAATTTTTATGATATTCGTCATTCTGACTTTTTATTTTTAGAGAATACAAAAATAAATGTAAAAGATAATTTGTTAACAATGAGTACTAACGGATTGTTTTTTAATTCACCTATAACTGCTTTATTGACGGCGGATAATAATTTATCCTCAGGAATTGTTATAAACTCTATCGATATTCACCTTAAAAAATTTATACTTCAAAAGGGGTATGAAATTTCAAATATTAAAAATGATAAAAAAAATGTTTATAAAAACACTTTTCCTATAGAAGTTAAGCAAGGACGTCTTGTTGTTGATGAAATTTACCATAGAAAATTTGATATTAAAGACGTTGAAGTTGCAGGTAATTTGAAAAATAATATAGTAAATTTTGTTATGCCTAAGGCTTCTTATGCCGGAGGACTTTTGAGTGCAACCGGCAAATATGATGTAAAACTTCATGATTCAGATATTTATACATTTGCATCTGATATTGATTCTAATTATGTTGCAACGAATTTTTTCAAATTATCAAACCAAATTCAAGGGATAGCATTTGCAACGGCTCATTTTATAACAAAAAATAAATTGAACGATATAAAAGCTGATGCAACTTTTGCTATTGATGATGGTTTTTTACCTAAATTGGGGTCAACAGAATTTATTATAAATAAGTCAAAAGGTAAAAACAGCGACAAGAAGAAAAAGTTTAAAATAGTTCTTTCCAAAATTTCTAACATAGATTTTTCAAAACCAAATGTATTTTATTCTAATCTTTACGGGACATTTACATTAGATAATGAACTTGTTAAAAATGTGAAAATATTTTCTAAAAGTGATTACCTTTCAATGTTTATTGAGGGTAACTATGACATTGATACTGAATGCGGTAATCTTTATATTTGGGGAAGACACAATAAAACAGAGGCAAAGAAAATTCGTATTTTAAAAATTCCTATAAACTGGATTTATAAAGTAGTGTTTCGACCGGAACATAGTGCAGCAGCATATGCAAATAAAATAAGACAAATTCCTGAGATAAAAGCACGAAAAACTGATGATGTTTCAACATTCAGAGTTTACGTTAGCGGGGAGCTAAATTCTGATAACAAATTAAAAGTTGAACTCAAAGATTTGAGATGAAATCATATTTCATTATCAAGCAACAAAATTGGTTCCGGAATAGGATTTTCAAATAAAAGTTGGGAATTTTTTGCTTTTTCAAAATCCGCATTTGCAAGGTCTTCCATTCCTAATTTTTGATATATTTGTCCTCGTTCAAAATACAGTCGGGTTTTTAATAAATAAATTCTATCTTGATCCGATTTTAAAAGTAGGTCATTATAAATTTCCAGAGCTTTATC
Source organism: bacterium (assembly GCA_017471365.1). GTDB lineage: Bacteria > Cyanobacteriota > Vampirovibrionia > Gastranaerophilales > Gastranaerophilaceae > Zag111. The sequence continues at coordinate 3,266 of JAFUUC010000039.1, read as the reverse complement.
ATATTTGGCAATGTTATACAAAAATTGTGCTTTATCCCATAAAAAAGAATCTTTTTCCAGATCATTTTTCGAGTTACTAATTTCTCTATCAAAATCTTCTAGTGCAGTATTGTAGTCTTTAAGATAATATCGAATAAAAATTTTGTTATCAAAGTTCATCATTTTATATTCATCGGTTTCCAATGAATACGCTTTGTCGTAGTCTTTAATTGCTGACTCATAATCACCTAATTGAAATTTCGCATAACCTCTTAATGAATACCATTTTGACGAAAACGGGAAAAATTTTGAGCTGAAATTCGTAATTTTTATTGCCTTTTCATAATCCCCAGCTTCAATCGCTTTTAAAGCTTTTTCTGCCGGAGAATACAAATAAAATGTAACAGTGAATGCCAAAATTAGTACGACCATACCAATGTAAAACTTTATTACTGGCGTACACTCAAATTTTTCATGCCCTAACCTAAACATCGATTGACCTCTTGGAAATTATGATATCATAAATTGCGTACGTTGAATAAAATTTTTCAAATTGTATCAAAATATTTATATAAAAAACATTTTTCTTTAGTTTGGGGTAAAATGTAAAATGGAATAGGTAGTATGAAAGAACGAATATTATTATTTTTAATTGTAGCTGGACTTGCGGCATTTATTTACATATTTCAAAGTTATACTGAATGGGGATTAGGGATTTTAATTCTTATAATGTCGGTTTATGCAATTTTTACTTCGATTGCTACAAAAATCAAAAAACGCCATGAATTAAAAAATCCTAAAGAAAAAAACGAAAGTTATAAACCATTTGTAAGTATTATGGTACCGGCTCACAATGAAGAGAGTGTTATATCTAATACTATAGAAACTATTTTAAATCTCGATTATCCAAATTTTGAAATTATCGCGATAGATGACCGTAGTACAGATAATACTGCGAGTGTTTTAAAAGATTTGGAACGACAATATCCTAATAAAATTAAGACACTTATACGCCAGCATGGAGCTTTTCCGGGTAAGTCGGCTGTTTTAAATGATGCACTTGTTCTTGCGAGTGGGGAAGCAATTCTTGTATTTGATGCTGACGCAACTATGGAACGTGATTTTTTAACAAAATTGGTTTATGAACTTGAGCCAAAAGATGTTGGAGCCGTTCAAGCAAGAAAAGTTATACGTAATAAAGATATAAATTTACTGACGACTTGTCAAAATAATGAAATGACTATGGATACATACTGTCAAGTTAGTCGAGATGCGGTAAAGGGAGCTGTTGAACTTCGTGGAAACGGAGAACTTATAAAACGTGCAGCTCTTGAAGATATCGGAGGGTGGAATAATTACACAATTACTGATGATCTTGATATGTCAACAAGATTGCATATTAAAGGTTGGGATGTAAGATTTTGTCCGGATACGGTTGTTTATGAGGAAGGTATAATGTATCTTTTCCCTCTTTATCGTCAACGCAGACGCTGGCTGGAAGGTACTATCCGCAGATATTTGGAATATTTTGGAGATATTTTAACTTCAAAAAAGATGTCTTTACGTGTAAGACTTGATATGATTGCTTATATTTCTGAATTTATAATGCCGGCTTGGTTCATTATAGAAATTGGAATTTTGCTGTTTAAAATTATAATAAAAGATGCACCGGCACATATATTGATGTCATCTGTAATTATGGGGGGTATAATTGGTCTTGGATTTATGCTCGCCGGACGTTATGCCCTGAGACGGTATGATAATATGTCAAGAAAAGATGCTTTTTTTGGTGCTTGTACAACCTCTTTATACCTTTTGATTATATGGTTCCCGCTGGTTTTATTTATCGGAACTAAAATTTTATTTATGAAAAAAGATATGAATTGGGGAAAGACAACTCACGGTTTGATTTCGCATGAACACGCAATTCAAAGAGCTAAAGAAAAAATTAAACAAGCAAAAGAGGAATTAAGAAAATTAATAAAAATGTAGGAGAAAATTATGACAACAATGACTATTGATGATGTTAAAAATAAGATTAGGGCAGTTCCTGATTTCCCGAAAAAAGGAATTATATTCAGAGATATTACAACCGGAATTAAGGATGCACAAACTTTGCGTGCAATGATTGATTATCTTTGTGATCAATTTAAAGACGAAAAAATAGATTATATAGCTGGAATCGAAAGTCGTGGTTTCATATTTGGAATGCCTATGGCGTATAAGCTGGGTTGTGGTTTTATTACAGTCAGAAAACCTAATAAATTGCCGGCAGAAACTATTAGTGAATCCTATGATTTAGAATATGGTTCAAATTCAATAGAAATTCATGCAGATGCTATTGAACCCGGAGCCAGTGTTCTGGTGGTAGATGATTTGCTTGCTACTGGTGGAACAGCTGAAGCTGTATGTAAACTCGTAAAAAAATGCGGTGGCAAATTAATTGGTTCAGCGTTTTTGATAGAATTGAACGGACTTGGCGGCAGAGAAAAATTAAAGGATTGCCCGAAAGTGGTTTCTATGTTACAATACTAGTATAAGTTAGGAGAATATATAAAATGAAAAAGATTTTAGTTACATGTGCTTTATTGGGATTTACAGCCGGTGTGGTTCAGGCGGCTGAAGTTACGACAAATTATTCTGAATTCCACAAAAAAATTGTCCAAAGTATCCCTCAACAAAAAGAAAACAAGAATTCAGCAGTATATAAACCGGCAAAAGATAATAATTATATTTTGAAATATAATGTTGATGATCTTGAATCAGCCCCTTGGAATAACGGCGGAAAAAGGAAATTAAATTAGAAAAATATTTGACAATAAAAGATAGACCCTCGTTAGAGGGTCTATCTTTTATTGCACTAATTATCCGCCAGGCAAACAAACCTGATCCCAGATTCATCGCGATAGTAGTGGCTACCCTTCGTGTAACCACTGTTGAAGTAGCGGCTGCGAGAGACATCGTTCGTACTCGAGTACTCCTCTGACGACCACAGGGCGAAGAGCGAAACATGAGAAGGGGCGGCAATGCCAAGTTTTGCTACCTCTGTAGTATCCCAGCTTGCGGATTGGGTACCTTGGTAAGCACTTACGCTTGAGAGGCTTGGGTATACCGCTTTTGCTATGTTTGCAAGTTCTTCCATGCTTGGTAGGTGTCCTCCCATTTCCTTACACGTTACCAACGCACCAACCCAGTAGTCACTTTCTCCTGAGTATGGGCAGTGGGTTATTTCAGGATACTTAGAGTTTCCTAAGTAAGTTGAACAATCCAATTTTGGTGGAGATGTT
>JAFUUC010000038.1 GCA_017471365.1 bacterium | reverse complement strand
TAGGTTTGGGAACAGTAACTGATGAACAAGAATTTATGGCACCTGTTGCAATGGTACTAGCTGACGGAACGCCTATGTTTCTTACTTATAATAAGAAATGTATTTCAGATCCGGATAGTATAAAAGCCGATAATAAAAAAATACACTCATGTGTAGACGGATTGTATGACTTAAATGGCTGTCGCATGCCAAATAGAGTGGGAAAAGATTTAACTGCTATGAACAAAGCTTCAATTAATATAGCAGAAGGACCTGCTGTCTTAGCTACAATTGCAGGTTACAATATTATTAAACAAACAGACGGACTAACATCTCCACCCAAATTGGATTGTTCAACTTACTTAGGAAACTCTAAGTATCCTGAAATAACCCAATGCCCATACGAAGGAGAAACCGATTACTGGGTAGGAGCGGTAGTAACCTGTAGAGACATGGGTGGTCACCTGCCTACCATGACAGAACTGGCTAACATAGCAAAAGCAGTATACCCAAGCATAGCAGGCAGCATAAGTGCTTACTCAAGCACCACCTCAGCAAACTTGGATACTACAGAAGTAGCAAAACTGGGCATTGACCCTTCTTCTGTTTGGGACTTCAGCCTGTGGTCGTCAGAGGAGTACTCGAGTACGAGCAATTACTCTCGCTACCGCTACTTCAGCAGTCTTTACACGAACGGTAATAAACACTACCCTCGCAATAACTCCGGTCGCAGGTTCGTTTGCCTAGCGAACCCCTGAGCAGAACGATTCGCGAGCAGAGGATTAGATACTCCCTCACCCGAATTTCTAATGCTCAGTTTTCGCATTGAAATTCCTCCCTCTCCCACCAAAAAACACTGTGGGCGAGGGAAAATTTTTTATTGCAGGACAAGGTTGACAACGCGAAAGCCGTCCAATGCGAAGGGGCGAGGAAAAGATACTTAAAAATTTAACAAGTTCGGCTCGGCTTTAAGTTCATAAAAAAGTTGAGCCGATTTTTTGAATTGCGAAGGATTTGCACTAACATAAAACTCTTCACCAAATGAAGATCCGTCTGAAAGCAAGCCACAGGTCGCAAGATCATTTTTTATAAATTCAGCAAGGTAATCTGCCGGATCTATAAACATATCTCGAGGTACAAAACGACTCAAAATATTCGTTAAAAACGGATAATGCGTACAACCGAGAACAATTTTTTGCACGTCATTTTCAAGCATTTTTTCTAAATCAGATTTCACAATAGCAACTGATTCAGGCTGATTTTGAAGATTGTTTTCTACAATATGCACCCAATTTTCACAAAATTGACCAAAAACTTTCATCTCAGGATTATATTTTGCAATTTCTTTTGAATAAGCACCTGACTCGATTGTAGCCTTTGTGGCAAATACTCCGAGTCTGTCAACATTAAATCCTGCAAGCACCTTTGCTACAGACTGAACAACAGGATACAATTTAAAATTGTACCGACCATTTATATCATCGAAAATGACAGAAGAAGTCGTATTGCAAGCCATAACAACAGCCTTACAACCCTTTTTCTCAAAAAACTTCAAAATATTATCCGAATATTCCAAAAGTTGGGATTTTGTCTTATCACCATAAGGCACATGAGCAGTATCACCATAAAAAATAAATTTCTCGTACGGCAAAAGCTTTTTAACCTTACTCAAAACAGTTAAACCACCAACACCTGAATCAAAAAAACCTATAGAATTATTACTGTCTAAAATAGTCATCAATACCTTCAGCTATCGCCTTTGCAGTTGCTTCTTTTCTAGTCTCTGAAACTAATTGAGCTCTCTCCTTCGGATTTGACAAGAACCCAATTTCAACCAAAATTGCAGGGGCTGTCGTATGATTTATAACATAAAACTTCGATTTAAACAATCCTCTGTCATTAGAATTAATATTGTTAAGCATCGCAGCGTGAACAGTTTTTGCCAAACGCAAACTATTATCCTTATAATAATGTGTTTCCAATCCATTAGGAGAATCACTGTTACTTGAATTTACATGGATACTTACAAATATATCAGGCTGAACCGCTTCACTAATATCAACTCTTTCTTGTAAAGATACCGTAGAATCATCACTTCTAGTCATCGTCACAACATAACCTTTTTTAGATAGCAACTTTTCCACACGTTTTGCCACATCCAAAGTTATTTCTTTTTCATTAATTGAACCTCTTAAAGCACCACAATCAGAACCACCATGTCCGGCATCAATTACAACATATTTTTTACCGTCTTTACGTAAAGCTGGCACCACATCCGGTATGTTTATCTGAGGCATTTTGATTTCTTGATCTTGCTGTAACGGCTTCTGTTCAGTAAAAGATTTTTCACGAATACGTAAAGTTTTTCCGTCAGAACCTAAGTGTATATCCATAATACTATCTTTTTTTAAAGAAAGAGATAGTTTAACATTCCCTGAATCAATATCAGAGACTAATACATTAGAAAAAGCAGAGCCGGTAACAGCCTTTTTAACAATATCTGTGACTGAATTACCCACATTAAACAAATTTAAATCAAGTACATCATTTTTTCTATCAACACCCAATATAAGTGGACTATTAAATATAAGTTTTAAAGCATGAGTATCACTTGAAATTCTGTCATATTTTGCGGATGTCATAGTAATCTTTGCATCCAAAGTATTTTTTAATTCAGGAGACGCTTTATCTATAAAAACGAGTTTCTGACTGTCTGAATACACCACCGGAATATATTTACCAGGATTTTTGGATGTTATGACTATTCTTGCAGTATTTTTGTCAAATTGACCTATTTTTATAGTCTCATCGGCGGCTAAATCAATTGTTTTATTGCGAAGTGAAGGATTAACAATGGTATTTTGCAAGTCAACTACCAGACGGCTGGGGTTTGATAAGTAAAAGGGTTTTGACAATGTATAAGAACCAACGCCTGTTATAATTGCCCGACCAGAGCTAATACTTATATTGTCAAGATAATATTTAGATAAAAGCTGAAGATTCTTTTTTACAAGTATGTAATTTTTAGTTTTATCTATATCAAAAGCAGAATTAATTTGTCCTAAAACACTGCCATTAATCTGGACAGGAGTTTGCATAGCAATATTTTCATAAATATCATTGTATTTTGCTTCCTGATAAACACCTTGAAAATAATAATTCGACATAGTAGGTGATTTAAAAGTCAAGAATAAAGTATTATTTAACTTTTTTAACCTTAAATCATCCGGGTTAAAACCGTCATTATAAGCAAAAGCAATTCTAACAATTTCGGGACTTCTTGAATGCTGGCTGACTGTAATTTGATTTATATAAGGAGAATTTAAAACGATATTTTGTAACGGGCAATTTAGTTCCGTATCATATAAATCGATATATGCTTTTTTACCTTCATTATCGACAAAGAAACTCGGCTTTTGAGAAAATTTAAAATCTTCATTATCAAAAGAATTAATAACCAGAAATGACGAAGAATTATCATAAACAACCGAAGATATATTTAAGGTTGAAGCACAAACACCTTGAATAAAAGTAAGGATAAATGCAAATGTAAAAAATATTTTTAGAAATATATTCTTCATTAATATCATTATATAATACAAAATATAACGGATCAAAAATGTTACATAAAATCTACTTGAAAAAAAAGTATGTTTGAACTAGCATGTGAGTACAGAATTAAATACGCGCCCGTAGCTCAGCTGGATAGAGTGTTTGGCTACGAACCAAAAGGTCGGGAGTTCGAATCTCTTCGGGCGTAAACTTAAAGGCAGGCTTTAGACCTGTCTTTAAGTTTATGTTTGAGTATGGATATGAACTTTGCTTGAGTTCGAAAGGATTTTTTGCAGAGGGCGAAGCCTTGACCGCAAGATATAAAATATCGAGCGGGCAAGCGAAGACCTGTTTAACGCAAAAAATCCGATACAATCTCATCGGACGTAGATTGCGAGAGACAAGATTTACATTTACCCCGAAATTATATATTTTATGGTATAATACTTTCGTGAAAAAAGTTGTTATTAGAGATTATTCGATATTATTCCTATATTTTTCTATTTTTGTTTTATTACTAGGTATTTTTATAGCTGGGTATCCGCAATATAACAACTTTATGGGTTCATATTGGTACTTAAAAGGGGTTATACTCGGTGTCTATGTCATATTTATAGTACTTAATAGCTTAAAAGAGCAAATTAGTTACATTTCAATATGTGATAACAAATTTAATATTCAACATCGAAAATTATTAAAGAAGAATATACTTGAATTTGACATAAATGATATTCAAAATTGTACAATGTACATAAATAGGGGAAACATTAGGATAAATATACTTCTAAATAACAATGAAAATTTTAATATCAATCATAATACAGTAACTCCAGTATTAATTGAAAAAATATCTAAAATTTCTGATTTCATCAATAATTTTGATTATGTAATTTGTAAAGCAGATTATCCAAATAACTCAAAAATATTTGAAAAAATCATAAAAAAAGATAAAAAAGTTATATTACAACAAAGAATTTTTTCATACATAATAAGCATTGCAATTGTTATTATCGCAATAATTCTTTCGTATGCTATAGTCAATTAATAGCTTATTTAATTATACGCGACATTTTCCACTAACAAAGTTCGGAGTTTGTCGACCACAATAAATTACCATTTACGAGATGCATGCAAAACTCTTAAAATATAAACACTGTTATCGCGAACTTGATATGGCACAATGTATGGATATTTACTAATTATTAATTCTCTTGTTCTTAAAACTCTTCCGGCTCTGCCTATTGATGAATTTTCTTTTAAATTTTCTATCCTTTCAAAAATATGTTTAACAACTACTTGAGCAGCAGAAAAATTATCACAGCAAATATATTTTTTTATGGCTCTCAAATCTTCTTGTGCAAGTTCGGTAAATACAATTTCATTTACCACCATTTATTCAAGCCCCCATTCTTTCTTGACATTATCGTACGAAACAACTTTGCCCTCATTGACATATTTTAAACCATCTTGAATGGATTTTATTTGCCAAGATTCAAGTTCTAAATATCTTTCAATAGCATCTTGAGCCAAAAATGCTTTTGTTCTTCCTGTTGCATCAGCAAGTTCCTGAAGTCTGTCTTTTGTAGCTTTTGGAAGCCTTAGGGAAAATTGTTCTGCCATATGTAACTCCATGTATTCCTTTTGATTACATTATAACACATTGTATTACAAATTTCAATGAGTAAAATCTTTACACAACATTTCCCACTAACAAAGTTCGGAGTTTGTCGACCAGAGGGCAATGAAAATATAGGTTTCAATCCTATCTTTTTTATTATAGTTAGTTGGTGTTGGGCAAGCATGCCCAACCTACAAGTTACAATCTATCTTAAAGGAACATTTGAATGCATGTATCTAAACCCATTAGTACATAATTTTTTATTAGAAGTACAAACTACTCCATTATCAACATAAAGCGGTTCTAATGTATTTGAAGTAATTTTATGCTTTCCAATTGCACAAGTTTTTTTATTTTTTGTACACAAAATGGAATTTGCCAGAATTTCAATAGGAGCGGAAGAACGCATATAAATAAAACCATTAGTACAGGTCTTACGATTAAATGAACAAACTATTCCATCTGAAGTATATAGTGGTTCACCTGTAGACTTCATAGAATGTTGTCCAACCGTACACATTTTTTTGTTTGGAGAACATACAACAAACATTTTATTATCTTGCTGATTGTCAGTTGATGTATCAATAATCTGATTCTTAGCAATGGCAGGCAAACATAATATAAGGGTTATAACAAGTACAAAATACCATTTCATAAAATTTTCTCCTAAAATACCGTATCATAATAAAGTATTTTTTTCAATAATTACTTAATACATTTAAATTTTCTCATGATATAATTTGTGTGTAAGTATTTTGTACTTTTAAAAATTATCATTTTAGTTTATTTTTGTTAGGATATGCAGATGAGTAGTATTATCACAGAAGAGAATGTTAATGTTAGGTATTCGGATATAGATTTCGATAAAAGTTTAAAACCATTTTCACTTCTAAACTTTTTTCAGGATATAGCTAGCGACAATGCGGAAAATCTTGGTTTTGGTTATTCGGCAATATATCCTCAAGGTCTTATGTGGGTGCTTTTAAAATACAGAATAGAATTTAACAAATACCCGGTTAATATACAAGAACTCTCGCTCAAAACGGAACCAAGAGGTTACAACAGATTATTTGCATATCGCAACTTTGTCTTATCGGAAGGGCAAGAAATTTTAGCACGTGCATCAAGTATGTGGTCACTGGTAGAATTTAAAACAATGAAGCTTGTTAATATTGCAGATGTAGTTGATAGTCCATATTTCAAAAAGTTTGAGCCAAATGAAACTGATTTGAATTTCGCAAAAATACCTACACTAACTCAGATAGATTTTGGAAAAGAGTTTGATGTAAGGTACAATGATATTGACGTAAATATGCACGCAAATAACGGTAACTATATAATATGGGCTTTGGAGCCACTTGATTATAAATTTAAATCCTCTAATAAATTGAAAACAATTGATATGTCATTTAAAAAAGAAATTAAATATGGAGAAAAGCTTATTTCTCAAGTTCAGATATTAGAAAACAATACAACATTACATGTGCTTAAAAATGCAAAAACAGAAGATGATTTATGTACATTAAAATGTGAATGGCACAAAAATTAAAAAGGAGAAAAATATGATTTGTATGCAAACTGAAATTTTAAATAAAATTAATAGTCCTGAAGATGTAAAAAAACTTTCAATATCAGAAATGAATATCCTTGCAGACGAAATTAGACAAGGGATTTTGAACAGAGTTGATCAAATAGGAGGTCACCTTGGTCCCGGACTGGGAATAACAGAAGCCACCATTGCACTTCATTACGTATACAATTCTCCTGTTGATAAATTCGTTTTTGATGTATCACATCAGTGTTATCCACATAAAATGCTTACCGGTAGGAAAGAGGGTTTTATAAATCCCAAGGATCATCCGGAAATTTCAGGGTACTTCAACTACAACGAAAGCCCGCATGATCCTTTCATGATTGGACACACATCTACTTCAATAAGCCTTGCTACAGGTATTGCAAAAGCACGTGACCTAAAAGGTGAAAAATATAATGTAATTGCTCTGATTGGAGACGGTTCTCTTAGTGGCGGGGAAGCATTTGAAGGTTTAAATAATGCTTCAGTCTTAGGTTCAAATTTCATTATCATTGTTAACGACAATGAAATGTCTATTGCCGAAAATCAAGGAGGCTTGTACAAAAATCTTGAAGAATTAAGAAATTCTAACGGGCAAGCACAAAATAATTTCTTCAAATCATTCGGATTTGACTATCACTACGTTGAAAATGGAAACGACATACAGTCATTGATTAACATATTTGAACAGGTGAAAAATATTGATCATCCTGTTGTTGTCCATATTCATACCCTTAAAGGAAAAGGATTTGAACCGGCTGTAACGAATAAAGAAACCGGTCACTGGTCTATGCCGGGGCTGCTTTCTAAAGATAAAAATTTGAACTTTGATACAGTTGCTGAATGTTACGAAACAATAACAAATAATTATATTTTAGAAAAGATTAAACAAGACAAAACAGTTATCCCAATTACATCTGCAACACCTGGAGTATTCTGGTGGAACAAAGATTTCAGGAACCAGCTCGGGGAAAATTATACTGACGTTGGCATAGCTGAAGAACACGCTGTAGCATATGCTTCTGGACTTGCTAAAAACGGTGCAAGACCTATATATGCCGTAATGACATCATTTATTCAAAGAACATATGATCAATTGTCACAAGACTTGGCTTTAAATAATTCACCGGCGACAATACTGGTTTATTGGGGAGGAATTTCGGGGGCTGATGCTACTCACCTTGGATTATTTGATATTCCTCTTATTTGTAATATCCCGAATATTGTTTATCTTGCACCTACCTGCAAAGAAGAATATCTCCGAATGCTTGACTGGTCAGTAGAACAAACAAAATACTCTGTAGCAATTCGTGTTCCGAGTGCAAATTTTGTATCAACTGGAGTTGAAGATAAAACGGACTATTCAATTCTCAATAAATATCAACTGGTTGAAAAAGGTGAAAAAGTAGGAATTATTGCCCTTGGTGATTTCTTCGAACTTGGTAAAGAAGTTAAAAAAGAACTTTTACAATCAGGAATAAATGCCACACTTATTAATCCTAAATTCATAACTGGCATTGATAAAGAACTTTTAAATTCTTTAAAATCAGACCACAAAGTTATAATTACGCTTGAAAACGGCACACTGGATGGCGGCTTTGGAGAAAAAATCTCAAGATTTTTTGGTGATAGCAATGTAAAAGTTCTAAATTACGGTGCTTCAAAAGAATTTATCGACAGAGTTCCAATAGATGAACTTCTTGAAAGATATCATCTTAAAAAAGAACTTATTGTTCAGGATGTTAACAAAATTCTTCTGAATACTACTTTGTAATATATCAAGAAAGCAAAACTTATTTTGCTTTTTTGATGTTCATGATAAACTCAAAGAGTAATGGTTTATATAAACGATAATAGCCAGAATATTTTGGTGATAAGGTATGGCACTATTGGTGATACGATATTTGCGAGTGCGTTTTATCGAGAATTGAGAAAAGCACTTCCCACAGCTAAAATTGATGTTTTAGTTGATAGTATAGCTGGTAGTATTATGGAACAATGTCCATATGTAAACCAAATTCACTATATAAAAGGTAAGCATTCTAATTTTTTAAACTATATTAATCTATTTAAAAATTACGACACGGTATATTTTTTAAAAAATGATAGTTTTTTCTCTCTAGTGGCATTTTTTGCACGAGTAAAACATAGAATTGGTTTTAAATTAGCACGAAACAAATTTTTAACAACTAAAGTTCAATATAACGAAGACCGGCATGAAATTGACTGCTATCTCGACTTACTTAGAGCTTGCAATATTCCAGTTGAAAATACAGATACCGAATTGTGGCTCAATGAAAAAGATAAATCTAAGATAAATGCAATCCTCAATGGTATTAAAAATAAAAAAATTTTGATACAGGCATACAGCCGTTTTAATCAAAAAAACTGGATAGATAAATATTGGATAGAAATAATAAAATATTTATCGGATGAACTGGATATGCAAGTATTTTATTCTGGTGGAAATAAAGATATTAACTCATATAATAATTTAACATCGCAGATTCCTAGTTTAAAAAATCCCCCAATAAATACTTGTGGTGATCTCTCAATAACTGAAACGATGGAACTAGTAAGTAATATGGATATGGTTATTGGTATTGATTCCGGAGTCATCCATATGGCTGCGGCTTTAAATATACCTTCTATACTTATTCATGGGGCAACATCTTTATTACGCTGGATGCCACGCAGTAACAATTGCATAGTAGTATCAAAATACTTCCCTTGCTCGCCTTGCTGTCTGCAATCACATACAAAAAAATATTGCAAAAATAAAACTTCAAAATGCATGTTAAAATTAACTCCAACATATATAATTAATGTCCTCAAAAACCAATTTAACAACTCGATCAAAAATACCGATAGTCCGAAAATAAGTGTAATAATCCCCGTATACAATGTTGAAAAATATATTGCAAAATGCTTAGACAGCATTATAAATCAATCATTTGAAGATATTGAAATCATCTGTATTAATGATGGCTCAACAGATTACTCGTCAAAAATTTTAGACCAATATTCAAAGCGAGATAGCCGTATTAAAGTAATAAACATAGAACATCAAGGTGTTTCCGTTGTAAGAAATACCGGAATAGCCTTGGCAAGGGGAGAATATATATCATTTATTGATGCTGATGACTGGATTAGTCCGAATTTTTATGAATTGATGTATAACGAAGCGAAAAAGGAAAATGCTGATATTGCTGTTAGCGGTATTATGCGTGTACATAAACATTATAGAATGACTGTACTAAGATATACTAAAAAAACAGTATCCGAATCGTACATAAAAAAATTAGAGCTTTGTGATGTTCCAGACCACTCTTATGTTTGGAATAAAATTTATAAACGAGAAAGTCTGTTAAATACCGGTATTGTATTTAAAGCAGGTGTTATATATGAAGATATAATCTTTACTGCCAAAATTCTTTATCACATGAAAAAATTAATAACAGTTCCAAATGTTAAATATTATTATTTCAGACATAAAAACACCCTTGTAAAACTCAATAATAATAAGTCTAAAGAAGATTTTGAAGGTGCAAAAAAGGAAATACGCGAGTTTTTCAAGCAACAAAACATTGATATAACCTCAATCGAAACTCAAGTAAAAAAATATAAAATTTGCGGTGTTACACTTTTTAAAACAAGGAAAAAAGGTTGCGAAACCGAGCATAAACTCTTTAATTTCGTCCGCTGGTAATAGCCAATAATGCAGATTCAATTATGGAGAATACATAATCATAATAAGCACTTTTACCTTTGAATCTTGAAAGATTTTGTCTTAACTTATCAGCATCAATAAATCCTTTATTCAACGCTATCTCCTCAATACAAGCAATCTGTTCACCTTTATTTTTTTCAATGGCACTAACAAAATAGCTTGCTTCAAGCATTGCATCCTGAGTTCCGGTGTCGAGCCATGCAAAACCCCTGCCAAGAATCTCTACTTTCAATTTGTTTTTTTGCAAATATATCTTATTTAAATCAGTAATTTCAAGTTCACCTCTAGCCGAAGGTTTGAGCATTTTCGCATATTCACATACATTTTTATCGTAAAAATACAAACCAGTAACAGCATAATTTGACCTGGGTGATAAAGGTTTTTCTTCTAAAGACAAAACTTTTTTATCTTTATCAAACTCAACAACCCCAAACCTTTCAGGATCTTTAACTCTATAACCAAAAACAGTAGCACCATCATTATTTTCAAGTGCCTGCTTCATTAATGTCGAAAATCCAAAACCGTGAAAAATATTATCCCCAAGTATCAGTGCGACGTCATCACCATCAATAAATTCTTCACCTAAAAGTAATGCATCAGCAATTCCACGCTGAATATACTGGATTTTATATTGAATATTCATCCCGATTTGAGAACCGTCACCCAACAACTTTTCAAAATTATCATTGTCAGCCTCATTCGTAATAATCAGAACGTCCTTAATACCGGCAAGCATTAAAGTAGAAAGCGGATAATAAAGCATCGGCTTGTCATAAACCGGTAATAAAATCTTTGATATCGGCTGTGAAGCTGGATAAAGTCTGGTTCCGGCACCCGCAGCTAAAATTATACCCTTCATAAAACCCACCTTTTTTTTCATACTATCACAAATATAAAAAATAAAATTGTTAAGAAACGTAAATAGTTCCTTGACAAAAAATAAAAAAAAATATAACATACTACATATGTAGTACTTATTTAAAATCTTAATATCCTTCTTATAACTACTATATGCGTTACGGCCTCTTCCCAACGGAGGTCTTTATTTTTGACTAATTAATCGAAAACTTGTTTTTGCACCTTTAATCCGGTTTTCGTCACTGCAAGACCAGCTTGTGAGCTTTCCTTTAACATCGGAGACATTAAAGCACCGGTTTGCCCCATTGCATCGACAACTTCGTCAAGAGGAATTTTAGACTCAACATCACACAAAGCAAGCTCAGCCGCGGTAATTGCATGAACTGCAAGAAACGGATTTCTTTTAACACACGGAACTTCGACAAGACCTGCAACAGGATCACAGGTTAAACCAAGAACATTTTTTAAAGCAAGAGCCGAAGCATTTAAAATCTGTGACACACGCCCATTTCTAAGCTGACAAACGGCAGCTGCTGCCATAGCCGAAGCTACACCGCACTCTGCTTGACAACCTGCCACTGCACCAGCCAAAGCAACTTTCAAAGAAATTATTCTGCCTATTTCACCTGCCGTAATAAGAGCATTTATTTGCTCAAATTCTGAACAATTATATTCTTCACTGATAGCAATCAACGCTGCCGGAACAATTCCACAAGAACCTGCGGTTGGACAAGCGACAATCCTGCCCATTCTAATGTTTTCTTCACTCGTTGCAAGAGCATATTCAATAATCTTTTCAAAAAGTTTACCAAACATAGAATTCTGTTTCTTATAGTATTGTTGAACTTTATAGCAATCTTGTCCGCACATACCGCTCATAGAAAGTTCTTTACTAATCAAGCCGGAACGAATTGCTTCTTTCATTTCAAATAGGCTTTTTAGTGCAAAACTACGAACTTTATCCACAGATATATCTGCTTCTATGGCCATATTTTCCTGTGCAGCCTGATAAATAGTTTTATTTTTTGTCAAACATTCTTTATATAACTGTTCAAAAGTATCCATAATTAATTTTCCAATTTTTCAACATATGTTACAAAATATACATCAGGTATTTTTAGAATTTCATCTTCGATTGAAGTATTCATCTTACCGTCAATTTCGATAATCATAGAAGCTTCTTGACCTTTAGCATTCCTATCGCAATTAAGAAAAGCTATATTAATACCTTCTTTTTGCAAAAGATTTGTAACTTGCGAGATCATACCGGGTTTATCTTTGTAAACAAGAATTAAATTATTATAGCGTCCGGTAAGTTTTACATTAAAATCATTAATTTTGCGTATAGCAACTTCGCCGGCACCAACAGATTCACCTGAAACAAACATACTATCGTCAAAAACCATATCAACAGTATTTGGATGTTTTTTAAAATTATCCGCATAGCTAAAGGTATAATCTATATTTTTAGCAATATCAGAATTAAATATATCTTTTATTCTTCTATCATCAACATCCAAACCTAAAACACCAGCCAAAAGACCTTTTTCAGTACCGTGACCTTTGCCTGTGTGAGCATAAGAATTGTAAAGAGTAAACTTAACCTTTTTAGGTGTATTTTTATAAATATGTTTTGCCAACAACCCCAATCTAACAGCACCGGCAGTGTGAGAACTCGAAGGACCAATCATAACTGGAGATATAATATCAAATAATGTAGTTTTTTTCATACTATTTTAGCCTATTTTTTGTAATAAACATACGTATCGCTTCATCCTTATCAGTCGGAGTTCTAAGGGAATTTTCGTTCAATTTTATATCTTTTACATAAGGTGGAACAAAAAACTTATTATACAAAGATAACATTATGTATAAAAGGACGGAGAATACAGCAACTCCGCCCATTACAATTAATAAACTACTCTTCACTTACTGCCTCTTTTTTTGTACTTTTTCTGGTTTTAGAAGAACCGCGATTTGGTCTTCTTGTTTTCTTTTTAGGTTCTTCTTCAACAACTTGAACCGGTACTTCAGGTGGGGTTTGAACTTCTTCAATTTTTTTTGTTTTACGTCGAGTTTTAGTTTTTGTTTTCTTATCGTCTTCGACAACCTGAACTTCAGATTCTGCAACAGTTTGAGGTTCAATATTATTTTCAACTACCGGCTGCGACTGAGAATTTTTCTTTTTGTCAAATTTACGTTTTCTCCCGCGTTCTTTTTGAACAGCTTTTTCTTCTGCTTCAATTGAAGGATTTGTTTCTATCGCAGGTTTTTGAGTAGCTTCTTCTTCAACAGTTGCAACAATTGGAGGTTGAGTATTTGAATTGTTTTTATTATTAAATTTGTTATTTTTCTTAAATGAACCACTTGGCAACTTAACTTTAGCCGCCTTTGCCCTATATTCACCTTCTGCTACAGGTGTTGCAAAATTAAAATCTATTACAGAGCATCCACTTCCTTGACAGTGTGGACACTTCTTAGTAAATATTTCAGCCAAAGACTGCCCCTGACGATGACGAGTCAGTTCGACAAGTCCCAAATCCGAAAGCTGACCAACCTGAGGTTTTGCTTTATCAGGTTCAAGAGCAATTTCAAGTTCTTCCATCATAGCAAGTTTATCAGCACGAGTTGTCATATCAATAAAGTCAATAATAATCATTCCACCAATATTTCTAAGTCTCAGCTGACGTGCAATTTCATGAACTGCTTCTATATTGGTTTTTAAAATGGTTTCATCTTGAGTCGCAGAACTTATAAATTTACCACTGTTAACATCAATTACCGTTAAAGCTTCCGTTTGCTGAATAAACAAATATCCACCGGAAGGCATATTAACCTTAACATTCAATGCTGCTTTGATTTCTTTATGAATATCCATAGCAATCAACAATGGCTCTGTGCCTTTATAGAGAGTTACTTTAATATTTTTTGCAATGTGCCAATTTTGCAAAATAGATTGAACTCTGTTAAGTGCAAACGGAGTATCAACAATAATTTCATCAGTATCTTCACTACAAGCTTCACGAATAACTTTATAAAGTAAATCCTGATCTCTATAAATCAAACTTGGAGGATCAAGAGTTTCGGAAGTTGTAATGATATTATTCCATTTTTCCAAGAGAATTTCCAAATCTTCTTGAATATCAGCCTCAGATTGCCCTTCAGCTTCTGTTCTAATAATTACACCGACACCAACCGGCTTGATAAGATTAACAATAGCTTTTAATCTTGCACGTTCACGAGAATTTTCAATTTTTTTGCTAACACTAATTCCCGGCTCATAAGGCATCAAGACTAAAAACCTGCCCGGTAAACTAATTTCAGTCGTCACTCTAGGTCCTTTGTGTCCGGTAGGTTCTTTCACAACCTGAACAACAAGTTTTTGTTTTGGAGAGAGCTTTTCCTTCAAAGAGCCTTTACCCATAACATCTTCTGCGTGTAAAAATCCCATTTTATCAGAGCCAACATTTACAAATGCTGCATCAATACTTGGTAATATATTGTCCACTGTAGCTAAATAAACATCTCCCAGTAATACATCTCCTCTTTGAATAAAAAAGTCTGTAACTTTTTTATTTTCTAAAACCGCAGCGATATTGTCTCTTTCGGCAATAACAATTCTTTTTTCCACTTTCTGATTAGAATTTTTGTTTCTGTTGTCGTTCATAAATTTTTCCTCTACTTATAACTCTTTCAATGACTCGGTCAAAAACTTCGTACGAGTGACTTCAAACATAACGTCCGGAGCAATAAGGTTCAAAACCATATCAGCACGAACACTCGGAATATCATCACTGCTGTGACCTGCCTTTAACACTATAAATAAACAATCACCTTCAAAACGGTAAGTTCCTATTGAACTTTTAATGTTTATTTTTTTTACTAAACCTTTTTTGTTTTTCTTCTCAATTAAAATCTCATCAGAAGATAAAACTTTTTCTGTATTGTACACCAATTTATCAAAATCGTAAAGAGAATTTTTAAATATCTTTACTTTATACTCAGCCCAGCAAACTGTATTTTCTATTGACGGTTCATTTTTTGCGATTTTTTCAACACTCAAAATCTCCGCACCACAAGGTAAAACCTGTTGTAAGGCTATTTTTGCAATACTTGGTTCAACATCTTCCCACAATTGAATATCAACAAGTTCCGTTTCACTTTCGCAAAACAATGGTAACGCAATACCCATAGAGATCCTCATTGTTGGATTAAAACCGTAAGAAAAAGCCACCTTCAAACCGGATCTTGAAATTGCTTTAAAAAATGTATTTTGCCAATCAAGATGTGAAAAGTACTTTAAAATACCTTTTTTCGTTAATTTTACACGATATCTGAAACTTTTTTTAATCTCACTGTGATCAATGTTTTCAACATCACGTTTTTCTTGTTTTAAAACATCCTGTGCCTTAGAGCTTGCTATATAAGGCTTAGCCATAACTTTTTTCACCTTGAAATTAGAACAAACTCCACAGTTTACACAACCGGTCTGGCATGTCGGAACAAAATGCGGCGAATTTTCATCAACCGTAAAAGCACTCTTATATTCATTTACAAGCCAATTTTTATCTAAACCAACATCGATAAAATCCCACGGTAAATGGGAATTTAAATCATACTGTCTCTGTGCAAGATTCTCAAGATCAATCCCTAATTCCTCTGCTGTATCAAACCAAATATTTTTATTAAAATATTCTCGCCAAGAATCCAAATAACATCCTTTTTTATACAAAGCTTCAATATAAGAGCATATAGAACTATCAGCACGAGTTAAAACAGCTTCCAGCAATGACAAAAATTTATCACTATAATTAATCTTGACACCTTTAATATGTGATACTTTTTCCATCAAATAATCAATATGTTCTTTCACAGTTTCAAGAGACATTTGAGAACACCATTGAAATGGAGTAAACGGCTTTGGAACAAATATTGACAGAGTACATGTCAAATCGAGAGAATGTTTAAGATTTTTTTCTTTTTTCAAAAGTTTAGATCTATATTTTATCATTGAAAGTAATTGAGCCATTTCATCCATATCTTCCAGCGTTTCCGTTGGTAAACCACAGATAAAATATAATTTAACCCTAGACCAACCATTTTCGTAAAGGGTCAAAACGGCTTTCATAATTTGATCTTGAGTAATATTTTTCTTTATAACATCGCGAAGCCTTTGGCTGCCAGCCTCTGGAGCAAGCGTCATAGTAGACTTCCTAACACTTTGTACAAGATTAGCCAATTCCAGATTAAAACCATCAATTCGCTGACTTGGAAGCGATACAGATATTTTTTTCTCATTAAAATCAACCGAAAGTTCTTTTATAACTTCATTTATATTTGCGTAATCATTTGAAGATAATGAAAGCAATGAGTACTCATCATATCCGGTATTTTTCACAAGTTCTTTTGAAATTTTAATAATATCATCCGCTTCGCGTTCTCTAATAGGAAGTGTGACATGCCCTGGCTGACAAAACCTACACATACGCCCACATCCTCTACGAATTTCTACAACAGCACGATCTTGAACCGAAGATGAAAATGGTATAGGATAAGATTTAGGAGCCGTATCAAGTTTTAAATCTGAAATCCTTTTTCTAACCCGTCCTCCAATTAATCCAGACCACCTGCCAGAATTTTCATCTTCACACAACGCTTTGATACGCTCAATTCTTGGTAAACCTTTAGTTTTTTCCAATATTTTGCAAGTTTCGATTATAGAATCTTCTCCATCACCAATCATGAATACATCTATAAATTCACTCATCGGCAGCGGATTAAATGCACATGGTCCGCCTGCGAGAATAATTGGATCATCCTCTCTTCTATCAGAATTTTTATAAGGGATATTCGCCATATCGAGCATTTTTAAAACAGTAGGATATGCCATTTCATACTGTAAAGAAAACCCTATTGCATCAAAATCCTTTAAAGGGCGTTTGGCTTCAAGAGAATACAAAGGATCCGGCTGAAAATCCGGCTCCGGAGCATATACACGATCAGCCATATAATCTTTTTCATTATTTATAAGTTCATATAAAACTCTAACTCCAAGATTTGAAATCCCTATTTCATACTTATCCGGAAATGCCATTGCAATACGAACATTTGCCCTATCAAAATCTTTATTACGAGACAACAACTCTCCACCAACATACTGGTAGGGTTTGAAGCACCTATACAAACTTTCATGATACTTATTAAAAAAACACATTTACACTATTCTTCTATTACGCTAAATCATCGGGGAAATATTTATCTATTTCAATAATAATTCCATCAAGAGTATTTTCATCAAAGGATTTCATAAATTTAAACAAATCTTCATTCGGCACTTCATAAGAATACAAAACAACTTCGTCATCCAATTCTCGCATAACAGTAACCATATAATGGCACTTTGCCCTATAGTTCAAAAGATTATCTTTGCGAAATTTATTTCCGTTTGAGTCTCTTTTTACTTTAACATAATTAAAACCAGCGTAATACTTAATCTTATCCTCAATATTCGGTGGAATTAACTGATTTTTATGTTTTGAAAAAAGATTTATTACATTTTTATTTATCTCTTTAGACACAAACCCCTCCAATTATAGTTAACAATATAATTGTACAAAAGTCTAAAATGTTAAGTTAATTTTTCCAAATAATCAAGCACCTTTAATGCAACTTCTCTTCTTACATCTTTTGGGCAAAGTCTGAGATATTCAATTGCATGCGAAACTTTGATATTTTTATCATACCAACGTCTCATAATGTAATTATATTGATCATCCAAACTCATTTCTTCAAGTTCAATGTCCTTCATTAGATCAATAATATAATCTGCACACATAATTTGAATTTCTTCGGGTTTCTTTTCTAAATCATTAATGGCCTTGCTAACTGCTGAATCCGCATCATACCAACGTTTGAACATTCTCATGTCTAGCTACCTTTCTATATGTTAAGTTTATTAAAGCAAATTTTATAAAAAAAGTAAATTAATTTACAAAAAAATACTTTATATAAATGTAGGTAAAAAGGTAAGGTTAGTTATGTATTTTGACAACAGTCTAATGTACGGTTTAAATACTCCGGATTTTTCGGGTGATGTTGGTATGGCTACTCTTAACAGCACACTTGGTGAGCCTATGATGTATGACGATATCATGTACCCGTCATACTTAGGACCGGAAATAACTGCATCTTTTGTTCGACCTTTACATGATGATGTTTTTCAATCCCGCAATAAACAAGAAGTCAAAAGCATGAGTAAGTTTAAAAAAATTGCAATTGGCATCGGTAGTTTTATTGGCGGTGCAATAATATTACAGAAGTTTTCAGGAGCATTAAAGTTTCTCAATGGGTTGTTTAAAAAGACACCCTAATATTTCCCCGTAAAAAGGTAAGTGTGTAGTTTCAGGCAGGATAAAATCCTGCCTTTTATTTTATATTTCTATTTTTAAGACTTCATAAATATTAGTTTTTTGAGTTTTACCACGAATCTGAACATCTCGAATTTCCCTAACCTCAGCAATAGACGAAATATAGGAATAAGTTGAAGAACTAACCAGCAAATTTGTTTTATATTCTTTATTGAAACTTTCAATTCTACTTGCGAGATTAACGCTGTCTCCAATAACGGTATATTCCATACGAGACTCTGTTCCAATATTTCCAACGAAAACTTCACCTGTATTTATACCGATCCCTATTTCAATTTTAGGTTTGCCCTCTTGAACCCATTTTTCTCTCAAGTATTCTAATTTTAAAAGCATTTCATACGCACATTTTACTGCATTTTGAGGGTGATTTTCATCTTCTATAGGATCACCAAATACTGCCATTACGGCATCTCCAATAAATTTATTAATTACACCGTTATACTTTGTGATTATGGGTTCCATCTCAGAAAAATAATCATTCAAAAGTTTTGAAACATCCACGGCTTCCATTTTTTCACTTAAGGACGTAAATCCTCTTATATCTGAGAAAAGAATAGTTACGACAGATCTTTTGCCTCCAAGTTTCAAATCATCAATATTTTTAACAACATTCTGCATAACGTCTTGAGAAATATATTTTCCCATTGCTTGCTTAATTTTTTCTTTATTCCGATTTTCTGTTAAAAATTTAAATGAATACGCGAAAACAGATGTTACGAACTGACCGACGATCGGTGTAGCATAACTCATCAAATAACCGTGGCGTGCAAAACAGATAACAATAAGCAAGAATATAATATCTATAGCTATAATAGAAATTAATCCTCTGATAAAGCGATATTTCATTATGCAAATAAATGCCAAAAGGCAAAGTGTAAAAAATGACAAAAACGCGACCAAAATACTGCTGTTATTAATAAAATAATTATTTTTTAAATTGTCATAAACCGTCGCCCATATATCTACGCCCGGATGCCTTAATGCCATAGGAGTATTCATAACATCAGCTGAATTTCCAGAAATATTACCACCTATAAATACAGTCATATCTCTAAAAAATTCCGGATCTATTAAACCGGTTTGCAAATCATATTTTTCAGGATGATTTTTAGGTGTAATACCGGCTTTTAGAGCTTTATAAGTATCTATAATTCTTGATGCGTGTATGTTATTATGTGAAAAAATTACTGTAGAATCATTCAAAGGATAAAACCTTATCAATGTACTAACAATTCCAGGGTCGAAGTTATAATAAGGAATTTTTAAACCCGTCTTTGGAACGGTAATATAATCTTTATCTATTACAATTTCATTCGTATTATTTTCAACAAGGTACATTTTCAATGCAAGAGACGGGAAATATGATTCATCAATTTTCAAAAGGTTAACTATTCCCAATACAGATCCTGATAGCAAATCTTGTGGTATATAAACAGATCCGTAGGCATTTATTGAGTCTCGCAATACATCGGGATAATTAATTATACCATTAAACGGAGTTGGCATGTCGCTGACATTTAGAGTTGTTTGAAGGGCATGCTGTTTCTGAAAATCTTTTATAAAGTATGCATCAGCATTGTTACTAGAACTCTCCGGCACAATTTGAAAAACAAGATTATTCATCTTGCGAATTTGGTTGAGAAATCTTTTATCTTTATTATTGTTCTCATCAATAGGATCATCTAATGTGATGTCAAAACCTATAACTTTCGGTCTTGCATAAGTGTAAAAATAGTCAAACATGTCTGAATACATATCCAAAGACCATGGCCAACTATATTTTTGAATAGAATCATCATCAATAACAATTTCAACAATATTGGAATCACCATCTTTTACTGCCGAAAAACGTCTTATCAGCAAACTGTTTGCATTCTGTTCAACAAAGATGAGTGAGAATAAAAAAGCAATAAAAATTAAAACAGTATAAATAACTACCGAATTGAATAAAAACCAGAACTTATTTTTTGAAAATTTCATCTCGTCTCCAAATTTATTTCATGATATAATACATTCTGGAAAAAGGCTAATTATGAATATAAATTTAATAGATAAACTTTCAAAAAACAAAGTTCTCCCGATAATAAGAAGTGCCGAACCACAAAAAGCATATGACACTGCAAGAGCCATTATAGATGGTGGTCTTGATGTAATAGAAATCACGATCGAAAATCCCAGAATTTTCAACGTAATAAACGAGTTATCCAAAGAAACAATTATTTGTGCAGGCGGAATAATAACCTCTATACAAGCACAGATCGCGATAGAAAACGGAGCAAAAATAATTTCATCTCCAATCTTTCAACAAAATCTTGTAAAAATTTCAAAAGACAAACAAGTGCCTTTAATTGCCGGCACTTCGAGTGCAAATGAAGCTTATAGTGCCTGGAAAGCAAGAATACCTCTTGTAAAAATTTACCCGGCAAATGCACTTGGAGGTGCTGATTATATTGAAAATTTACTTAGACCAATGCCATTTCTAAACTTGATACCACAAGGTGATGTTGCAATTGAACAAGTTCCCGCTTACATTAAAGCCGGAGCAATTGCCGTAGGCATTGGAAGGAACATAACAGAAGCAAATTCTTACTCTCAAATAACAGAAAGAGTAAAAAGAATATCGGAGTTGTTAAAATAACATGGAAAAGAAATTTGATTTAATTACGATTGGTGAAAGTTTGATAGAATTTTCTTCAAACCAGAAACTGGAGCAAGCTGAATGTTTACACAAATATTATGGAGGTGATTCGCTTGTTGTAGCAATAGCAGCCAGAAGGTTAAATTCCAATGTCGGATTTATAACATGTGTTGGTAATGATGCTTTCAAAGATTTTATGCTAAAAAGCTGGCAAGATGAAGGTTTAGACACGGAGCATGTCAAAGTTGTAAATTCTCAAAATGGTTTTTATATGGTATCCAGAACCGGAATTCATGAAAAAGAATTTATATACTATAGAAAAAAAATAGCTCCTGCAAAATTGTCACTAGACGATATTGATGAAGAATATATAAAAAGTTCAAAGATAATATATGCATCCGGAGTAACTCAGTCACTATCAATGGCTTCACGTGAAGCTGTAAAACACGCCTTTGAAATTGCGAAAGAAAACGGCGTAATAACAGCCTATGACCCGAATTATTCATCTTTAATTTCCAATCCGGAAGAAGCTAAAGAATATTTTTATGAAATTGCTCCATACACGGATATTTTATTCATGAGTTCAAAATATGACACAAAAAGTATTTTTGAAATAGACTCACTTGAAAATATAATAAAACATTTGACAGATCTTGGTATACAAACGGTTATTATAAAATCAAGTGATAATCTTGGATATTACATTGGCACATCAAGTAAAACGACTTTTGTTAAGTTCTACACCCAAAATGTTGTTGATACAACTTCCTCCGGAGATGCTTTTAATGGGGCATTTTTACACTCTATAGCACACGGTTACAACAATGTAGAATCTGCTAAAATAGCTTCCATAGATGCCGGTTTGCAAGCACAAGGTATAGGTGCCGTCAAATCAACTCCACATCATGATGAGGTATTCCAAATATATAACGCCGGAGAATTTTAATGGCAAAACGTTTTTTATTATCAGGATATTTTGGATTTAAAAATTTCGGTGACGAAGAAATTTTGTCTTTACTTATACAAAAATTGCAACAAGCACAGCATAGAATTACAGTTATTTCTTCTGATCCAAAATTCACAAAATCACAATATAAAGATATTAAAAGCATATATACTTTTAATTTTAATGAAATACTCTCTGCTATTGCAAAAGCGGATGTTATTGTTTCTGGTGGCGGCAGTCTTTTGCAGGATGCAACCAGTCTTAAAAGTCTATTTTACTACTTATTTATTATTTTTACCGCACTAATCTTTGGGAAAAAAGTTATTATTTTTGCACAAGGAATTGGTCCAATAGACAACAATTTTGGAGAATTTTGCACAAGAGTAATCCTAAAACATTGCTCATACATTTCGGTACGTGATGAAAAAAGCTATGAACTACTAAAATCTTGGGGGATAAATGCTGAATTAGTATGTGATCCGATATTTTCACTAAACGTACAAAATAAAGAAGAAAAAAAAGAAGTCGTAGCTGTTCAACTAAGAGATTTCCCAACAATGAGTGAAAAATTCATCACAGATCTATCAAATAAAGTTTGCGAAAATTTTTCTGATAAAAAAATTGAAATATACTCATTTCAAGATAGCATTGACTACGATGTTTGCAAAAAATTTGAGAATAAACTTCACGAAATTAACCCTGATATAAAAACTACAATATATTCAGGATTAACAAATACTCAAATAACAGAAAACATTTCTAAAGCACAATATCTTATCGGCATGAGATTTCACTCAATTATAATTGGACTCTTAGCGAAATGTAAAATACTTACAATTAATTACGATATTAAAGTTGGAAAAATTGCGAAAGAATTTGACCTACCGTCTCTACAACTAAAAAAAGAAATAACTAATCAATTTGAAACACTAAAAAATGAACAGCCAGAAAAAATTTACGAAAAAGTAAAAACAAAAAAATTTAACTGGTCAGGATTTATAAATGCTATAAAATAAAAATTTAAAAAGGAAAGTATGATCGAAAAAATACCCTCGTATGAGGATATTTTTATGCTTGCTCCAGGCCAGACTTTACAAAATGAACCGCTGAGCTAAGGCGAAGCGTGTGAACTTGTATGCGTAGGGGGCTTGCCCCCGTAGCTGAACTGGAAGGAAAGTCTGGCTCAAAAAAAAAGACCCTCATACGAAGATCTCTTTATACTTGCTCCAGGCCAGACTTGAACTGGCACTGGGTTATACGCCCAATTGGATTTTAAGTCCAACGCGTCTACCGATTCCGCCACTGGAGCATAATTATATTCAGTTGTCAAAGTTAGATCGCTTTGCTCTCTAACGGCGTCTACCGCCTCTCCTCGGAAGATAATCAATCTTCCTCGTCGGCAGAGTGCCACTGGAGCATAATCTATTTAATTGTCAGAACCAGAAATCTCCGGAACTATATCATCTTATTATAAACAGAAACTATTGTCAAACAGGAAATTTTGCCAAATAATGATCAAATTCAATAATTCTATCTGAAATACCAGAAATAGAGCTTTTTAACAAATTAAAAACATAATTTTTATTCTTGCAATTGGTATATCCCAACAACCCACAAGTAACATTATCAAATAATACTTTTTGGAAATTAGAAATTTCTGAATAAACATCGGGATCAATTATACTTCTACAATCAGACAAACATATAAACAACTCACCTATAACACTCTTTGCTAAATTGTAACGTTTACGCAGCATTGCTTCCTGTACTTTACGTAATTTATCTAAAATTCTCAAATATACTTCTCTTAATCTATATTTTTTAGCAGGCAGAACCTTCGTAAAGTACTCAACAGTTTGCTTATAACCTTCATTAATAATCCACTGACGCTTATCAACAGGATAATTAAAATCCACGACTACAACCTCGCCAGTATTTACAACAAGATAATCATACATATCATTGTCTTGATAAATACTACGGACAAAATCTGTTTCTGACGAAGTCATGCAACTGTACATACCATTAACATATTCTATTGGATTTTTATCGGATCCAGAAAAAGTACCCTCTAACCTTATTTCTAAAATTCTATTATTAGAATTTTTAAGGTTTTCTGAAAGAGACCACATTGGCTTACCTTTCATTAAATCACCATCGACAAGCAATCTATCATCAAGACTCACTGCACGCATAAGCCCGGGCATACAGCAAGAAATTCTGACAGCCATCGCAATTTCAAAATCCGGTGTCGCAAACGTAGAAAATTCCCTGCAACTAAAATCCTTCATATCAGTGGTTATTATAATAAGATTTTTATCTATATCTTTAAATCTTACCGGTTTATTATTACTATTTTGATCTTTATAAAATTTCTTTTCTATTAGTTCCCTCAACCAATTCAAAAATACTTCGCCCTTACTAAGTGCGAATTTTTGAGAAAAACCCAAAGAAAGATCTCTAAACAATTCAAAATTCACAGACAAAAATATTTCAGCCAACTCGTCATAACTATATCCAACAGCATATAAAGCAGCGATTATCGATCCAACCGACGAACCGCCATACACACGTGGGACAATACCAAATTCTTCTAAAGCCTTTATAACACCAACATGAGCCGCTCCTCTGATGGCTCCACCACCAAACAAACAAGTATAACCAAAACTATCGAAATCTTTCATGACAAAAAAATTCTACCATAAAAAAATCCCGAAACTATTATCGGGATTTCTTATAATATCTATACCTTAATAAGCAATTAAGCCGCAACAGATCCTTCAATTTCTCTAATTAAATATTCTGCGACCCATTCAAAATCTTTGTTATTTTTTGCAGCCTTTCTTAAATATTCAACCGAAGCATCACCAAGCCTGATAAGAGTCATAGCAACAACGCCTCTTTTCAAACCTCTAACTACCTGCAATTCATTTACAAGAGCAGGAACAACTGAAGCCCCAATACTCACCAACTCATTTTCAAATTTGTTTTTATTTGTGTTATCTACATTATCTAACTCTGTAAGGATTTGTTCTAAAGTTTGCATTTCGATATCTCCTTTTCCAACTTACATTGTCATTATAAATTAAAATTTAGACAAAATCGGATTTCCTTACATAATCTTTATATCTTAATTCAAATATTAATATTTTCTTTATATGTTAGACAACCACTTCTTTTGCAAGCTCAACATATTTAACAGCGTAAACAGCACCAACAGCACCATCCGCAGCGGCAGTAATTACCTGTCTAAGCGGAGTATTTCTGACATCACCTACTGCATAAACACCATCTACCGATGTTTTCATAGTTTCATCGGTAACAATAAAACCTTTACTATCTTGTTCAATTTGTCCATTAATATAATCAACATTCGGTGTAATACCGATATATGGGAAAACACCATTTACAGCGATTTCAGATTGCATGCCGGTCTTAACATTGCGTATAGCTACAGAATTTACAAGTTCAGTTCCTCTGATTTCTTCAACAACACTATCCCAGATAAATTCCAGTTTTTCATTTTTAAATGCACGTTCTTGAATAATTTTATCTGCTCTGAGTTCATTTCTACGATGAATCAAGTAAACTTTTGATGCAAACTTTGTAAGGTACATTGCTTCTTCGACAGCAGAATTACCACCACCGACAACAGCAACAACCTTATCCTGATAAAAAGCACCATCACATACGGCACAATAGCTTACCCCCCTGCCAATAAACTCATCTTCACCTTTTACACCAAGTTTCATAGACTTTGCACCCGTAGCGATAATAACTGTCTTAGCCTTAAACTCCGCCTCTTTCGTTTTAATAATTTTTGGTACAGAAACAAGATCAACAGTTTCAATTTCTTGCATCGGAAATTTTTGAACACCAAACATATCTGCATGTTCTTCAAATTTTTCCATAAGATCGAAACCACCAATTTTTTTCATACCCGGGTAATTTTCGAGTTCTAAATAATTAGAAGGCTGTCCCCCTAACATATTTATATCAATAATTGCGGTAGAAATAGCACCTCTTGCTGCATACATTCCGGCAGAAAATCCCGCAGGGCCGCCACCTAATATAACTGTATCAAATTCATAATTTTCCATTATACCTTTTCCCTTCTGATGTTATTTTATTTCCCCTGATATTTTTTCACCTTTGATAGAATAAACTGCCATTTCTGACTTCATTATTTTACCATTAACAAAAGTATCCAGCTTAATTTTATCTATTCCTATAAAATTTTCTCCATCCAATTGCATTTCCACTATGTCTGTAAACTGCTTATTTCCACTTTTTCCTATTTTTTTGAATACAATAAAATTATTATCAACTTTGTCAATTTTTATTTCAGCATTTGCTCCGTTAAACGGGTTACACAAAATTATGACGTCATTAGTCTTTGATAAGTTCCACAAATCAATTCCCGATTTTTTAAAAACTTGAGGATTATCCGTATCATCAAGTTTTGACAAAACTCGCCACATTCCATAAAAAGATTGCGGTACCATAGAAACAGAACCGGTCAACGTCGTTACATCTTCAGCAAAAACATTTGAAGATAGACAAAAATATATTATTAAAATCAAAAAACTTATAAATTTTTTCATTTATAAACCTTTTAATACAATTTATTAATTTGTCAAACAGCAGATGACATTTTTAACTGGAGAGACTTTGCCGATTCTTCATAACCTGCACGTCCCATCAAAGCATAAATATAATTTTTAGATTGCTCTACCCCCGGTTGGTTAAACGGGTTAACATTATATAACGCCCCAGCAATAGCAGCTTGAACTTCAAACATATAAAGAAGTTGAGCAACATGATAACCATCAATTTTAGGTAAAGTAAAGGTCAATGTAGGTCTTGAATAATCTGAAAGTGTAACCCTTGTAGATTCAGCTTCAGCATTCATTAAATCATTCATTGTTTTACCACCCAGATAACCAATACCTGTATATTCAAATATTTTTGGTATCTGAAGTTCACTATCAAAATTTTCAACTCTGATAAAATCTATAAGTTTGTTATTTGGTCCTTCGTTATACAACTGTATTTGCGAATGCTGATCCGTAACTCCAAGAGCTTTTACCGGAGTCGGACCTACGTGTACATGAACACCGTCATTATTTTCACTCTTACCAAGAGACTCAGCCCACAATTGAGCAAACCAATCAGAAACATATTGCAATCTGCTGGAATATGGCATCATTACCGTAATATTTTTGCCCAATTTTACATCCATCAAATAATGAATTAAAGCACTCTGAGCCGCAATATTTTTATGAATATCCGTA
Organism: bacterium; assembly: GCA_017471365.1. Taxonomy (GTDB): domain Bacteria; phylum Cyanobacteriota; class Vampirovibrionia; order Gastranaerophilales; family Gastranaerophilaceae; genus Zag111. The sequence goes on along the minus strand of JAFUUC010000038.1, from coordinate 27,838 downwards.
TTTTTTAGTGCCAAATCCATATCTTTTATGCCATTAGTAATTTCGTCAATATCAATACCGAGCAATGCAAAAGGTAATAAACCTACAGCTGAAAATACTGAATATCTTCCACCGACATCATCCGGAACAACAAACGTTTTATAACCTTCTTGCTCTGCAATCTGTCTTAAAATTCCAGTTCGCATATCAGTTGTTGCGATTATATTTTTTCTATAATCATCACCCAACTCTTTTTCCATTCGGTCTTTAACAACCATATACTGTGACATAGTTTCAACAGTATCACCAGATTTTGTAATAACATTAACAAGAGTTTTTTTCAGATCCAAAATATCCAAAAGCGAAGAAATCGTATCAGGATCAATATTATCCAAGAAAAAAATCCTTGGGAACCCATTTCTTTGCTCCTTGGAAAGTAAGTTCCAATAAGGTCGTAAAAGAGCGTTAGTAACAGCGATACCACCCAAAGCAGAACCACCTATACCTAAGACTAAAATATCATCAAATCTACCATCTACCATAGCGGCATATTCTTTGACATACCAGGCAGTTTCTTCACTATAACCGAGATTCATCCACTGAAGTTTTTGCCCGGGCTTATCTTTTCTTTTATTCAAATCTGAAATAATTGCTTCTATTTGATCAGCATAATTATTAAATTCCTGTTCCAAATTAAGCCCGTTCTCAATTCCAACAACAAGAGAATCAGCATTTTTACAGTCAAAAGTAATCATCCCCTACTCCTCTTTAACCATTGTATATAATCAAAAATAAAATACAAGAGTTTGTACCAAGGCTATAAACCTGATCACAAACTCTTAAAACTATAAATTATTTTTTACGTATTTTAGCAAGATCATCAGAAACTGACGAAGTTATATGCAGATTATACTCTTTAACAAAAGTTTCTAAAGCCGCCGGATTAATTGTCGAAGCGGAGCAATTAGACATAAAAATATTTTTTGCCTCACTATGATGTAACATAACTATATTAGATATAGTCATAACATTACAATTGGTACAAAAAAACGTCAGTTTTTCGCTTTTAACATCATAATAATCCTTCAAAAACATCATAATTATATTGGTTGCCAAAGGAAGATAATTTCCGACATTTATAGTTAAAACATTTTTATTATCACTTTCATAAAAAAAGCTTATAGCATACTCATCTTTTTTCATTTTAGAAAAAAATTCTTTAAAATACTCTTTTTGTGCTTCTGAATAAGAATCCATTCCTACAATGAAAAGTCTTGATAATTTACCGGTATTCAAGGCTGATACAATTTTTTCAAATTTAGATTTAATCTCTGTAAGATCATAACCAACCATAGAATCCTGTTTATTTTTCCCTTTTTTAAACCCTTTTGCCTCAAGAGCAGAGTCTATCAATTCTTCAAAATCATTATCATGTATTTTAATAACACCTTTTGGTACTGTATAATCCGTTGAAAATAATCTTCCACGATATAAATACTCTGTATTCTGTCTTGAGGATTTTGTTAAAAGTATAGCTCCCGGAAAAGTAGCAAAATCTAATATACAACTTTCTGTTGTATCTCCGTAATGCCCTTTTAGGTGAGGATAATTTTGAAAATCTTTTAGTGCATGTGTGATCAGCAGGTTTGAATGAGTATAAATATCAATATTTTTACCGCAAGTTTGTTCCAATACGTTCTTTAAATCGAAGAAATTATTTCCGGAAACTAAAATAGCCTTTCCATGCTTTGTAGAATGCGAAACATTAACTTTTGAAATCTCGCCAAATTGTTCAAACAATGCTTCACTAATTCGGAGTTGAAGTCTGCAATCTTGTTTTGCCAACTCTTTAATTCCTAATTTCAAATCATCTTCTGACAAATATTTTTTGTTCAGACTATCAAGAGATTTCAATATAATACTATAAGCATCAATATCGAATTTCGAAAAATCATTCAATTTAACAATATGAACACTTAAACTTTTTACAATGATAACTAAAATATCTGTAAGTTTTCTTTGCATTGGCGACATCTTCTTATAATTGTTCATAAAAATCTTTTCACCCAACGCAATGCTTTGTGATAAAGTCGTATATTCATTGAATAATACATCTGAATCCAAATCCCACGCAGCAATATTTTTTTCTAAACAAATATTATGATAAGTATCTTTTATATTTTTAAGTAAATAATATTCATTTAAAACAATTGAATAAAGCTGGTCTTCACTAAACTCATTAACCGATACAAGACTTGCAAGATCATTCATAATATCGAGGCTGATCCTTCTGTTACTGAAACCAAGTTTTTGTAATTCAAGTAAATAATGAGCTTCTTCTTTTATAAAATGTAATACCAAGTCCTGCAAAGAGGCAATGTTCGGAGCAATAGAACACGCTCCTCGCGATGTACAGGCATTAGATTCATGATTGACATTGTTATATCTGTTTTCGTTTTGCATATTTATACCTGTTTTTCTAAATATTCAATAATCTTGTCGGAATCATAAAGTTTTTCATCAGTATCCTCGTTATGCAAAAATGGGACCTGATCCTTTCCACCCAAAGACATTAATCTTAGAGCATTATCACTGTTAATTGTATCGAATTTTCGATATTCAATATTGTTTTCATCCATAAATTTCATAACTTTCTTACAGTACGGACAACTGTTTAAAATATATAAATCTATCATTTTCGCCTCCTATGCTGAAATATTATAATTCTTCATCAATATAATAAATTGCACTACTGTACTGTATGCAGATTTAATTATAACCAATTGCAAAAGTACAATTTTTATATTAGACTGACGCTATGAATAAGAAGAATATTCTCTTTGTATTCGGCACCAGACCGGAAGTTATAAAGCTTGCTCCAATAATTTTGGAGCTGAGTAAGCATTCTGATAAATATAATGTTATTGTATGTAATACCGAACAACAAAAAGAGTTATCTAACCAAACACTCAGTTATTTTGGTCTAAAAGCAGATATAAATTTAGACTGTATGCGTCCTAATCAAGGATTGGCAGAAGTTCAGGCAAGAATTTTAGAATCATTAGAAACAAAAGTTTTTTCCCAGAAAAAAATAGATGCAGCTATAGTTCAAGGTGATACAATGACAGTATTGTGTGGGGCATTATCAGCTTTTTATCATAAAATACCGGTATTTCACGTTGAAGCAGGCTTACGTTCTTATGATATTTACGAACCTTTTCCGGAAGAAGTAATGCGGCAAATGACTTCTCGTATTACAGAACTAAACTTTGCTCCAACTCAAAAAAATAAAGAGGCTCTAACGAAAGAAGGTATAAACGAAGACAAAATATACATAACTGGCAATACCGTAATAGATGCCCTCTTTTGCCTATCTGAAGAAACAATGAAAAATGCAAAAGATTTTTATCATACACAAAATATACCAATTACAGATAAAACCGTACTTATAACGGTTCACCGCAGAGAAAATCACGGTGAAAGAATTGATAGAATTTTAAATGCAATAAAGTTTCTTGTCGAAAAATACAAAGACCACACGTTTATTTTGCCAGTTCACCCGAATCCAAACGTTAAAGACAAAGTATATTCGGCACTTGAAGGGTACAGTAATGTTTATTTACTTCCTCCTCTTGATTATCCGAATTTGGTCTATGCAATGAAACATTCTAAACTTATTTTAACTGATTCAGGCGGGATTCAAGAAGAAGCACCTTCTTTTGGTTGCCCGACACTGGTTATGAGGTACGAAACGGAACGTCAGGAAGGAATTGATGCACGAGTATCCACTCTTGTTGGAGCTGAATATGAAAAAATAATATCTTTAAGCTCAGAAATTTTGGAGAAATCATTTGAAGCATCAAGACTTCAAGTTCAAAACCCCTACGGAACGGGCGATAGTTCAAAAAAAATCGAACAAATTATAGAAAAATATTTTAGTAAATAATAAAAAAGCAAGCAGACCGCTTGCTCAAAATAAAATGTTTTAGGGATATATTTAAGCCTTTATTTGATAGATGACATTAAACGTTCATCTATTTTTCTATCTATTTTCTTAAGCATGTTTTTCATTCTAATATCTTTTACCGAACGCATGCTCAAACTATCCAAATCGCGTCTATAGCGTCTATACATTTCAATTTCACGATCTTTGATATCTTGTTTAATTAGAATTTTGCTGTCTTCTTCTGAATTTTTTGCACAGATACGAAATATAACCGTGAATAATGCTAAAACAAACATTACCCATAAAGCTTTTTCCATAGGAAAACCTTCAGCCACAATAGAACTGTAACCATCAGACGGACTCATAATTATTGAAGAATCAGCTATATTATCGGCTGAAACAGTTATTTTTAATTTATTGTGGGCAATATTTTCAATAACTAAGTTGTCAATATTTGAAGTTCCCTTGTACAAAGCATTAACTGTATCAGCAGAAGTAATACCACTTAATTCCAAAACAAGCTCTGAAGATGATGGCGTTGACTTCGTAACCTTTGCCATCGCATCAGATTCAAGAATAACATTATAACCGGAATTGTTTTTCTCCAGTGTAATCGTATGTAGATAATTACCCTCAGCATATCCCGCCAATGACGCTGCAAATAAGAAACCGAATATTAAAAATATTTTTTTCAATTCAATCTCCTCCCTAATCTTTCACATGCATACTATAACTTTTAAAAATAAAGTACATCAATCCATGGGTTTAAATTATTTATTAAGTAATGTAACAAAAAATATGCATGCTGAAAATTGCATTTTTACAAAAACTTTATATTGATGTAAACAATACGAGGTTAAGAGATGATTTTATTATTTGGAGAGCAAGCTACACAGAGTAAAAATACGGGAGTTAAAAATATAAACAATCCTGTAGAAAATTCCGGTATACTGGCAATGAACGGTGAAACCGCATTAAAATTTTTAAATGCTAGCGAATACGATGATTTTATTGCCTCAAATCCGGTAGCAATAAATTATGCAGCATATTCGCAATGGTCAGATACACAAGACAATAGCAGCGGATTTTCATATGTTTCAGTTGGAGATGAATGTCTTGGTTCAGATTACACCGCAGCCACATTTGGTGGTGAAGCATGTGCCTCATTTGGAGGTGGTGAATGTTCATTTTCCGGAGGCGGTTCATTCTCGTCTGTGTGCTAGAATTTAAAAAGAAAGATTCAATGATGGATGATAATAAAGGCAGATCTGTTTAGATCTGCCTTTTACAATTCAAATTTACTTTTGTAACGATATCTTAACATTTATCCCTAAAAAGCTAAAGTTTCAGCAAAAAATACCGATAAAAAAGGTAAGAAAAAAGGAAACTGAAAGGATAAAGTTATGGGATTAGCAGCATCACAAGCTAGATTATTATCACTAACATCTCGAATGGCTGATAATGAATTGAGATCGCAAACTATCAATAATGCAAAAATGCGTTTGGCTGCGGAAAGTTCTGCTGCTAGCGAGACATATCTTAATGCTTTAAATAACGCTAACATAATGTTTTCAAGCTATGGTGAAGACGGAACACCTATGACTCAACTTTTAACCTATAATAGTTTAACCAATTACAGTTCTTACAATACACAATATGGACTTGTAAACTCAGGTGGTCAAATTCTTGTTGCTGAGGACGAAGCAAACATGTTTATACAAGCAAATGGCAACTTGAGTGATTACCTTGCTGCACACGGTTTAACATTTGACACTACATATTTTGATCCGGATATTAATGGTCAAACAGTAGAAGTAGACGGACTGGCAAATTATCCGGCAGAATTTCAAGCCGATGCAAAAACATTGAAAACCTGGTATGAATCTTACGATGCATATGCAAATTCCATTGAAATGGATAATTACAGAACTTACACGAGAGATTTTATAAGTAAATCTACATCTTATATGAAAGTAATTGATGAGATTGTAAAAGATCTTATTCAAATTAAAACAGATAATATAACCGGATTAATGGGAACAGCATCCAAATCCAACTCTTACGCTAATACCGTAAAATTAAAAGAGGATTTGACTAATATTACTAATGACGTATATAAAATGGTTAGCGGGAATTTTCTAGAACCATACGAAACAACTTATGTTGACTATTATAGTGGTGAAACTAAAGATTTTATAGCAGATGGTCAAGCAGTAGCTGATATTTACTATCAAAACATCATTGATAACATTAACACAATATCTACAATTGAAGTGGATGGTTATCCAACTACAAATAACTGGAATGAATTTATGATAATTAAAGGTTCACAGGCTTATAGTTATCAAAATAGCGAAGGACATACTATACACACTTATCTTATAGGTTGGAATAGTACAACAAGATTTGCATCAAGCAAAATTACCGATGAAAACGGAAATAGCCTGTGGAAGCCAAGTATGGGTTCGGGCAATCACGTAGGAGATGCAATAGTATTTGAAGAATATACTGAAGATGGTGTTGAATACTGCGAAGTTTATACAAGTCATGAAACTACTCACGATAAAAATAACCCAGTTATATACAAGGCAAGCGATGAAAAAAAGACTATAAAGAATGAAGAAACTGGCAAGCTTGAGACTGTCACTATACATCACAGTGCATACGAGAATGCAATGAATAAACTATTTGATAGTGGTATAAGAACATCAAACGATTCACACTTGATAATAACAGAAGACGGCTCTATTGCAATTTACAACAAACCAAATTCTGACATTGAAGAAGTTGAAAAATACGTTACTTCAGTAGCATCCAATCTACAAACAATGATGGATCTATTAAAAAACAGTGCATACTTTAATAAATTAGGATTTAGTGAATCTGTCCTTGAAGATTGTTTGAATGGAACAAACACATTTGGTATTAACTACTCAAGTACTAATACAAATAACGAAAACATAAACCAACTATACGCCAAAACAGGTATAACACTTGAAGAATACATAAAAGATTTCGTCGAAAGTGCAATTACATACTTTGGATTTATTGAAGGTGTAAAATACGATGAAACCAATCCTACCGATCTTGATATATTAAAGAGTTTTGAATTATACAATTTGATCAGACAAAACACAGATAGCGAGGCAGATTATACAGATTATATTGATCTTGACAACCTGCTTCAAGTAATCAATGAAAATGATGTTACGTACACAAAAGAATTTAGGAACATAGTTCGAGCAAGCATACTAGATAAAATGATCGATGTCTATGGTGAACCAAAATATACCTGGATTGATGAAAATGACAATACAAACACCGGTAACGCATCCGCCAAAGCACAGTGGTATACCAACCTTTTTGATAGAATGTCAAAAGGCTACAAAGTACTGGAAAATGGTCTTGCATCCTCTGCGGAATGGCTTGAATTCGCGTTGGAAACAGGTATTGTAACAATGGAACAGGTTGACAAAACATTTGCTTGGCGTTCGCTTGATTACAAATGCTGCACAGGTATAACAGAAGAAACAAATTCTGATGCAGCTGTTGCAAAAGCAGAAGCCGAATACAACAGAACAATGAAAGAAATAGAGGCAAAAGACAGGGTATTTGACCTTGAATTAAAGAATATTGACTCAGAACACCAAGCACTTGAAGCAGAATACAGTTCAGTAAAATCAGCTTTATCAAAAAACATTGAGAGAACAATGAAATTAGACCAAAATTCATAACAAAAAAAACACCCTGCTCTGCAAGGTGTTTTTTATAAAACTAATAAAATTAGTATCTATAATGAGCGAAAGCTTTGTTAGCTTCTGCCATTTTGTGAGTATCTTCACGTTTTTTGCAAGATGCACCCTGTCCATTAGAAGCATCAAGAATTTCGTTAGTCAATTTTTCTACGAAAGACTTACCGCCTCTTTTCTTAGCAGATGCAATAATCCAAGATGAAGCAAGAGCAAAACCTCTGTCTGCTTTAACTTCTATAGGAACTTGATAAGTAGAACCACCAATACGACGAGCCTTAACTTCTAACAAAGGAGTAGCATTTGTCATGGCTTTTTGGAAAACTTCTATAGGGTTTTCGTTAGTTCTTTCTTTAATTTTTTCCAATGTAGCATAGAAAATTCTTTCTGCTAAAGATTTTTTACCACGTCTCATAACACGGTTGATAAATTTTGAGACATCAACACTGTTATAAACCGGATCTGCTAAAGGTACACGTTTTGCAGGTTTAGAACGTCTAGACATTACTTCTTACCTCCTTTTTTATCTCTTTTAGCACCGTATTTAGATCTTGATTGAGTTCTGTTAGCAACACCCGCAGTATCTAAAGTACCACGAACAATGTGATAACGAACACCAGGAAGGTCTTTTACACGACCGCCACGGATAAGAACAACACTGTGTTCTTGCAAGTTGTGACCAATACCAGGAATGTATGAAGTAACTTCAAATCCGTTAGTTAATCTAACTCTGGCAACCTTTCTCAATGCTGAGTTCGGTTTTTTAGGGGTTGTAGTATAAACCCTTGTGCATACTCCACGTCTTTGAGGACAATTCATCAAAGCAGGAGACTTCGTTTTTGAGATAAGCTTTTTACGTTCTGAACGTACAAGCTGACTAATAGTTGGCATAATTTCTCCTTTTACCAATTTGCCCATTACACAAGCACAATTCGAAACGCTTGGGCGTCACATTTCGGCTCTTACAAACCACCGGTACAGCACACTACCGGCTCAAAATTATCAAACATCAAGCATAACCTTGTGTCAAGGGGGCAAATCTATGCATTTTATCATCTATCTATCAATCGTGAAATACCGTAAATTCGAGGATACCGTCCCCTTAAAGTCACAAATGCCATATATATGAATAAAGAAAATACAACTACCTGTACCAAAGAATAATTAAAAAATACAGGGCGATTAAATATCAACTGAACCCAAGAAACCAAAATTTGCACAAACGGAATATGCGACAAAACATTAAACACGAAACCTATAACCATACATAAAACATAATAAATAAAAGCAATTAAAACAGATTGCATAATGTTATAAGTCAAGAAATGTGACAATTTCTTTTTCAAAAAAAACAAAACAACCACATAAATAAAACCAACCCAACCAACAGTCAAATAAGACAGTGAAGCTATAATCCTGTCTTTAAACGGCACAAGATACTTATTAGTCATTACTACCTCTTACAGAATTAACATAATCTTCCATAACATGACTGTAAATCAACCTATACTCATCATTTGCTGGCGAAATACTGATTGCAGCCCTATAAGCAGCAACAGCCTGTTCCATATCATTATCTAAATAATGAGCATTACCCAGCAGTGCATAAATTTGAGAATTGTTAGGATCAATTCTCAAACCCTGACGGTAGAAATCGATTGATTCTTTTATATCACCAGCACCGGAACACAAATTAGCCAGCAATAAATATGCATCAGCCTTTTTAGGTCCAATTTCAATAGCCCTGGAATACAAATCACGAGCAAATTTATATTCTTTAAACTCCGTAGCAGCAATTGCATAACAAATATAAACCCTATATAAATCACCGTTCATACTTAACGCTTTTTCAAAATATGCATAAGCCTGGTCACGATCTTTCATGATAGTCAAAGCGTTAGCAATACATACAGCAACCATATCATTGTCCGGAGCCAAAACAAAAACTTTTTTAAAAAGTTTTAACGCCGTCTCATATTCATAAAGTTTAAAACAAACATTACCAAGATCTATCAAAGAATTAACATTTTCAGGATTTATTGAAAGGGCTTTTTCATAATACGCTTTCGCCTCGACATAATCCTCGTTATCCTGATACAATAAAGCAATCGCGTTGTATATTTCAGAGTTACCGGAATTTAGGTCAATTGCACGGTTATAATAGAATAATGCTTTTGAAAAATTTTTCCATTCAGCGTAAACATTTCCAATATTGTAATATATAAGGAAATTCTTCGGATTAACAGTAAGAGCTTTGTTATAATATTCCAAGGATTTGCGGAAATCTCTCTCATAAAAGAACATCGTTCCCATCCCGACAAGAGCTCGCACATCATCAGGTTTTAAATCAAGCAGACTTTTTAAAACACTCATAACCTTTTCATAGTTTTGTTGTTCTAAATACAGCTCAGCAAGAGTGTGATAATTATCAATATTAGAAGGATCTTTCGCCATAACAGCAACAAGATCCTTAATTTTGTTATCTAAATCAGCATTACTCATGCCAATATACTAACGCTTAAACATCGTTTTGTAAATCAGTTAACAGAAGTTAATAAAGCCTATTCATTAAGCATTTCCGCCGCCGAAGTTAGGCACGCGATCCTTTGCCTCTTTATCACGCCATTGCTTATATTCATCATACTCTTTACAAGCTAGATCATAATCGGATTTAGCTTCGTCAGCAAGCCTCTGGGCTTCAGTTTCTGCTTCAGATAAAGGCGTCAAACGTGCTTTTTTCGCCGCTTCATTATCGGATTCAACTTGCATAAGTTCTGCGGACATCTGACTATTGTATTGAGCTCTCAAATTATTTACCTCTGCTCTAGCATTTGCAAGTTGTGTTTTTTGTTCATCTGTAAGAGTTGTAGAATTCGGATCAAAACCAAGTTCTTCTTCCGTTAGCATACTTGACAAGCCATTAATCAATGTCTGGTAATGAGTTCTAACCTGAAGTTGGGCATCTCGCAGTGCCGTAACAAAATTGGACGACTCAAGCTCTACTGCTTTTTTTGCAAGTCTAAGATTCGTTGCCGTGGTAACCATTGTTATCTTGGCATCGCTCTTTCTGTAAAAAGCATCTCTAGTTAAAGCACTTGCTAGTAACCAGCCCATAGTCTTGTCCTCATGATTAGTATCTCTTAAATATATAAAGTATATACTTATGAAATAATTGCTATATTATTATTAAATATTAAGATATGTTACAAGCGAGACTTACCATAATGTTATACAAAACAAGTAGACCCTGAAATAACAATCAATATATGATCGGGGGTTTACTACGTTTTTTCTTTTTGTTAACCTTGCGGCATAGGATTACAAAAAATGAAGAAATTATTTAATATCAAAACTATAATTTTCACGATACTGATAATACTTTTAATGCTCTTAGTTCCTAAAATTTACGGGCTGATTATGCTTTTATTCGCGGCATTCATAATTGCAGCAGCACTTAATCCTTATGTTAACAAACTACAGGAAAAATTAAAAAGCAGAGCTTTTGCTTCAACTGTAATAGTACTGACATCAATTGTAGCGGTGATTGCACTATTTATTCCAATCATAATTATGTGCTGGAAAGAATTACATATGCTGGTACTGATTATTCCGCAGAAAATTGTTAATTTGAACGCATTTATAAATAATTTTAGTTTATATGGATACAATTTTTCTGATTTAACACCTTCATTAGACAGTATAGTAGGGGCTTCAACAGATTTTGCTCAAGGATTTTTTTCACAGTCTATAAGCTTTACTATAGCGTTATTTCAGACCGTATTTATTATGGTAGCGTTAACAATGTTTGTCTTTTATATATTGCTTGACAAGCAGTATTTAAGAGATAAATTTATTGAATTTTTCCCTCCGCAAATTAAAGGTAAAGCCGGTGCAATAGTATCTGACATAACATATCAAGTTGGAAATTATGTTAGAGCTCAAATAGTATCCATGGCGGCAGTTGGAGCAATGATTGCCATTGCACTTGCAATTTTGGGAATTGAATATCCGGTTTTACTGGGCTTGATCGCAGGGGTTTGTGACATAATACCGGTTATAGGACCGACAGTTGCCCTGGCGATTATTATTGCTATTGCATTTCCGGCAGGACTGGTAAAAGTAATACTTGCTGTTGTTTTATTTCTGGCGGCACAACAAGTTTCTAACTACGTTATAAGACCATTTTTATTCGGAAAATTTATGAAACTTCATCCGATAACAATTTTGGTTGCACTTTTCATAGCCCAGGAGTTTCTCGGGATATGGGGGGTTATAATTTCACCTGCAATAGCCGCTACAATATGCGTTTTAATTGATGAGTTATACCTAAATCCTATAAATGCAAAGGAAAACACTTATATTGAATAACAAAGTTGAAACTTTTTTATATAACAGAAAGCTCAAAAAAGATTGTGATTTTAATATGTGGTTTGCATTCCCGGGTCCGGAATCTTTTGCGATGTCCTCATTGGGATATTTGTGGCTATATAAATCCATAGATGAAATTGAAAATATAAATATCGAAAGAATATATTCTGACACGAAAACAACTGAAATTATGAGAGAAAGAATAAACCTAATAGGATTTTCTTTCACTTTTGACTTGGATTTTTTGGCTATTTTCCATTTTTTAGAAAAAAACAAATACGAATTTAAAGCAAAAAATCGAAAAGAAACAGACCCATTGATTTTTGCAGGAGGTCCGGTAATAACATCTAATCCTAAACCATATGAGGACATTTTTGACTTTTTGATTATTGGAGATGGGGAACAAACAAACATTGAAGCGGTAAAAATTTGTAGTGAAAATAAAGACAAGTCGAAATTCGAAATTTTGCAAATTCTTAGTAAAATTGAAGGTATTTATGTACCAACAATTAACAAATCGGTAATTAAAACGACTAAAAAGCTTGATGAATGCATTTACACACCCATAATCAGTGACAACGCGTTTTTTAAAAGCACTTTTATCCTTGAAGTGGAACGCGGTTGCTCAAACAGGTGCGGATTTTGTTTGGCTTCTTATATGAATTTGCCTATAAGATTTGTACAATACGAAAAAATAATCGAAACAATTGAACTGGGATTAAAATATACCAATAAAATTGCACTTTTAGGAGCCCAAATTACAGCTCATCCAAGATTCAAAGAAATTTGTAAATATATTGATAGCAAGATAAAGAGCGGTGAAAAAATTGAAATGAGCGTTTCGTCTTTGCGGGTTGATTCATTTGTTCCTGAGATTGTTCAGACGCTTGTTAATGCCGGACAAAAAAATCTAACACTTGCAATCGAAGCGGGCAGCGAAAGGTTGAGAAAAGTAATTAATAAAAATCTTACAGAATACCAAATTTTTAAAGCAATAGAAGTTGCAAAAAATTGTGGATTACACGGGTTAAAATTTTACGGAATGCTTGGTTTGCCGACAGAGACAATGGAAGATATTCAGGCTATAATTGATTTGACAAAAAGAATTAAAGAGAAATATCGAGGATTTGATATTTCATTTGGATTTTCGACATTTGTACCAAAGGCTAATACTCCTTTTCAGTGGTTTGGCAGGGAAGATGAAAAAACATTAAATGACAAGGCTAATTACTTGCGTAAAGAGCTGCACAAACTCGGAGTTCAAGCCAGCATATCCAGTCCTAAATGGGATTACTGGCAGGCTGTGCTTTCCCGCGGAGATGAAAAATTAACGGATTTTTTAATTGAAGTTTACAAAAATGGTGGAAAACTCGGAGCCTTTAAAAAATCAGCAAAATTGCTTGATATCAATGCTGACTGCTACGCATTAACAAATTATAATTACGACAAAAAACTACCGTGGGATTTTATTGAAATTAAACCCGGGAAAGAATTTTTAATAGCTGAATGCAAAAGGCTTAGCTCTTACACAGGAACATAATCTGAATAAACAAGACTTGCAAAATCTTCATAATAACTAATTTGGGTTGCACTACCGGTTCTTATATAAAATTTAGGTAACTTGTCAGCATTAATTTTTAAAGCTGAACAAATAGCTGCCTGAATAACTTCCGGATGAGTAACAATGATAATCCTGTTACCAATATTTTCATTTACTATTTGATCTATAACTTTTCCTATACGTTCAATAAATGCAACACTGCTTTCCGCACCTGCAAGAGTTTCTTTTTCAGGATTCTCAATAACATACTTCAAACCATTTGGATACTTTTCCTGCACCTGTTCAAGAGTTAAACCGTTCCAAGATCCACATTCACGCGTAGTCAATTCTTCAACAACATTATAATCTTGTTTGAATACTTTTGAAATCATCATCGCAGACTGAGCAGTTCTGACAGAAGATGAAGCATAAATAGCATCATTTTTTACACCGCGAGCCTTAAGATAATTTATCAAATTGGTAATTTCTTCAACTCCCAACTCGGATAAAGGAGGATAATTCAATGAATCCGAAAAACGAGCTTCCTCAGTATAAATAGTAGCTCCGTGAGCTATAAACGTTACTTTGCACTTACGATTAAAATACATATAGAAATCACCTGACAATATTATAGCATAGAATTTATTTTTGAGTTAGTATAAAGAAAAAGGAGAAATAAATGAGGGGAAAAGCTTTTAAATTCGGAGATGATATATCGACTGATCACATTGCACCAGGAAGGTTATACCATTTGAGATCAGATTTAAACGAATTTGCAAAACATGTTCTTGAAGATGCAGACGAAACCTTTGCTCAGAGAATGCACAAAGGTGATTTTGTCGTAGCCGGGAATAATTTCGGACTAGGTTCCTCCCGTGAACACGCTCCAAGAATCATGAAAATTGCCGGTGTTGGTGCAGTTTTAGCAAAATCTTTCGCAAGAATTTTTTACCGAAATGCAATAAATATTGGACTTTTGGCAATTGAATGTGATACAGATTCTATTGACGACGGTGATGAACTTGAATTAGACATTGAAAAAGGTATTATAACAAATCTTACAAATGGAGCAATAATCCAAATAGAACCACTTCCACCGGTTATGATAAAACTTCTTCAAGATGGAGGTCTTGTTGAACATATTAAGAAAAATGGCGATTTTAAGCTTACAAATTAGATTAAAAACTTAATACACTTGTGTTTTTAGCAAGATAATAATATTCTAGACAGATAAGGGGAGAAAATATGAACATTCAAGAAAGAATGGAAAGCATAAATGCAGTAATAAAAAATATCGCAGAGTTTATACAAACAAATGACCAGATCAAACAAGATTTTAGCGAATACCTAAAAACCTTGAGTGTAAACGGGCAAAATCAACAACAACTTCAAGGAGCTATTTTTAATTACATTATGGAAAGACGCCTTGGAGAAGATTTTAAAAGTATCCCTGAACTTTATCTTGAATATTCAAAACTTGATAAAGACTCAAAATCAATTACCGAGGCATTACAAAAAGCAATATCTTCTGTTTTTGAGATTAAAAGAATCACCAAATCCGGCTTTGATCTTTTAAACATCGTAAATGAACGCAGGTACATGGTTACTTCACTAATGAAGATGACTTCACTAAGAAACCTTGGCAGTGGGGATTTTGTAGTTGCAAGACTCGTAAATATCAATGGGGATTACTATTTGTTAGAAATTTCCGGAGTTTTGCCTGCTACACGCAGAACCGAAGCATACCGTTTCGCAGTAGCTAAAATTATTCAAAATCCTGAACTTGTATACCTAGACAATCCGGAAAAGCAGAAAGAAATTGAACAGGATGTACAAGACGTCTATAAAAAATTCATAGAATTTTTTAATACCACGGAAATTATAACAACTAACAAAAATGCAGATGAACTTATTGGAATTTTTAACGATTACACAGAAAATGGGGTAAAAACGGAATATAAAGAGCTTATAATTCCTCCGGATGAATACAAATTTTTTAATGTAAATGAATTTAACAACTCGTATGACAATTTTTTAGAAAATTCACTCAGTGGTTTTTCTTCTCACAAAGAAACTTACGATGTAGGGATTATCTATGATGAAGAACTTGGTCTGTATGCCGTACCATTTTTTGGAACATTTAATAAAATCTTTGAAGTTGATGATTATACAAAAATCGAAAATTACGATGCCTGCATTAAATATTTTCTTGAAAACGATAAGTTTAGTGCTAATCTAATTCGTTCTGTTGCTCAACACCATCCAAAATTTATGGAAATTGTAAATGCAGTTCTTGCAAAAAATTATACATTAGAAGAACTTTTGAAAAAATACAAAAAAAGATACTTGGATTATAAGATAATATCTTCAACAACAGTTCTTTACAGATCTAATGCCTTTTCTAGCACACTCGGAATTATCGAGGAAGAAGAAAATAAACCACAAATTGACCTCACTCAAAAAATTGGCAGGAACGATCCTTGTCCTTGCGGCAGCGGTAAAAAATACAAAAAATGCTGCGGAGCAAATCTTTAGAAAATGATTAAACAACTAAGACTAAAAAATTATATTTTAATAGATGAATTATGTGCAAATTTTGACAGCGGTCTTAATATTATTACCGGTGAAACCGGTGCTGGCAAAAGTATCTTATTAAATGCAATTGATTTAGTCTTTTCATCCAGAGTCTCCAAAGAAGTAATAAAAACCGGATGTGACAAAGCTGTTATCGAAATCACTTTGGAAAATACAAAACATAATTTTTCCAAACTTTTTGAAGAAAACGGAATAGATGATTTAGGTACTGAGATAATAATATCGAAAGAAATTACCCAAAATTCTGTCAGGTCTAGAATTAACGGAACGTTAGTCAATCAGGAGTTGTTAAAAAATTTAAGAACACTCTTTGTTGATATACACTCACAACATCAAACTTATACCTTTTTACAACCGCAATATCACATAAATCTTTTAGATTCCTATGCAAAAGATTTTTATGGGCAACAACTTGAAAATTACAAAATAAAATTTAAAAATTACGAAGAATTAGATAAAAAGCTCGAAATAGCCCGCAATAGTGCTACTGCAACAGAAAGTCAAATAGATTTTTTAAAATTTCAAATAAATGAAATTGAAGAAGCAAATATTCAATCACCAACAGAAGATGAAGAACTTGAAAAAGAGCTTGAAATTTTAGAAAATGCTGAAAAACTGAAAGAACTTACAGGTTCTTCTTACTGGGCAATAAACGGTGATGACGGCTCTATACTTGAAGCCATTTCAAAAATTAAGGCAGATATATCAAAAGCCGCTTCATACGATGAAAAACTGGCAAATGTGAATATTCAGTTTACAGATATTACTGAAAACTTGCGAGAAATATCGTCAGAATTACGCAACTACAGCCAAAATATTGATAATGATACTCAGCGGCTGAATGATATTCAAGAGCGACTTTTTAATCTCGACAAATTAAAACGTAAATACGGCGGGGATTTAGAATCTGTTTTAAAAAGTTATGAACAGTTTTCTAATGAACTTTCGGGTATAGAATTTTCAACACAGAATATCGCAAATCTGGAAGCTGAAATTTCGGAGGTAAAATCAGAATTAACTAAACTCGCCGCAGAAATTAGTGAAAATCGTAAGAATTATGCCCAGGTTTTATCAGTGTTAATTCAGGATAAACTCACAGTGTTAGAACTTCCAAAGGCAAGGTTTGAAATAAGAATTACTCCAAAAGAAATTTCGTCAAACGGTTGCGATAACGTTGAATTTATGATTTCTACAAACGTTTCTGAAGATATTAAACCGCTGGCAAAAGTTGCATCCGGAGGGGAAATTTCGAGGGTAATGCTTGCAATCAAATCGATTTTTGCGAACAACGATGAAATAGATACAGTAATTTTTGATGAAATAGATACCGGCATTTCCGGTCATGCATCACAGAGTGTCGCGGACGAAATGCTAAACCTAAGTAAATTTCATCAAATTATAGTAATAACACATCAGGCAATAATTGCATCAAAAGCTGATAAACATTTTTATGTTAGAAAATCCCAAACAGACGAAACTAAAGTTGAAGTTTACGTTTTAACAGGAGATAACAGGGTAAAGGCACTTGCAGAATTGGCTGGCGGAACAATTAACGAGCAATCTGTTGAATTTGCAAAATCTCTTTTAAATTAAAAAATACCGGTATTAAATTAATAATACCGGCGGAGTATTTGATGATGTTAATTTCTTACATAATCTTTTAGATGATCAAAATTTTTATTATGTCTTATTTTATCCAAAGCATCTTCTGCAATTTGTCTTATTCTTTCTTTAGAATATCCAAGATCACATCCAATTTGAGCAAGCGTTTTTGGTTTTTCAGAATCTAGACCAAATCTTGCTATTACAATTTTTCTTTCTCTTTCAGTCAAATTACAAAATATACCTTTAACATCAGACTTCATAAAATCATTATCAGCACATTCATCCGGCGAATTACACAGTTTATCCTCAACAAAATCTCCAATACATAAATCATCCGTAACACTTGTTTCCAAACTTATCGGTTCTAAGTTTAACGATTGCCTAATTTTACGCAATTTATTAACGGATAAATTCATATAATCAGCTATTTCATCTTCAGAAGGTTCTCTATCATACTTGGCATATAGCTCGGAATAAGCTTGTTTATATTTTCTGATTTTATCAGCCATATGTACAGGTATTCTAATAACTTTTGAATGATTTGCAATAGCACGTACTATTGCCTGTTTAATCCACCAAGTTGCATAAGTAGAAAAACGGAAATTTTTAGAATAATCAAATTTTTCAGCTGCCTTCATAAGTCCAAGAGAGCCTTCTTGCACCAAATCCATAAAAAGAACTCCACGCCCGGTATATTTTTTAGCAATACTTATAACAAGCCTTAAATTAGCCTGAACAAGTTTACGTTTTGCAATATCACTTTTTTGTTCTTTTATCATACGCCCCAGTTCTTTTTCTTCTTCTGATTTAAGCAACTTAATGTGTCCAATTTCTTTCAAATAGACTTGCAAAATATCTTCTTCTTTTGGAATAACCGTAAAAGTTTTTATATCATCATCTTCGGTATTAAAATCAAATTTTTGTTGCTCATCAATGAGATCATATTCAACAATAGCCATTCTCTCCTCCACTCAAAATTAATTCTACAAAGATAAAGACGAAATAAAATAAAAAAAGTTTCATAAAACTATTGACAATAAAAAATATTCTTGTTAGTATAGTTCTTGCGGAGGGAAGCCACCGCGACAACACAGTTGAAAGATAAATAGTTTATTTTAAGGGCGTTTAGCTCAGTTGGTAGAGCGTCTCCCTTACAAGGAGAGGGTCGCGAGTTCGAGTCTCCCAACGCCCACCATTAAAAAAGACCGCTTAAGCGGTCTTTTTTAATGGTAAAAGGGATTTCCATATTCAAAGATTGTAAACCTAATTGTTGTGCAAGTTGATTTATGTCTATATCTGCGGCAAAACCAAGAGGTTTACCGTTATTCTGAACTCCGCCAATCCAGGGCATTGGGGCAAATGATGGTTTTTGCTTTTCAAATTTACGTGGGTCTTCAAGTCCTGTAATTAATTTACCTTCTTTCATTCTTTGAATAACTTTTCCTGCAATTATATCTTTTTGCTGTTGTTCAGAAAGTTTATTAAAATTTGGATATTCTCTACGGATTTCGTTATAAATTTGCTGACCTTGCTGGTTGTTCCACATGTCCATGTTGTATTCACGAGGATCTTGTCCTTTTACCTTTCCGACAAATTCATGACTGGAACTAACTGTCTTTGTTGGTAAAGTGCCATAACGATTTGCCATTATACTCTGCATGTAGGTATGTCTAAAAGCATCACCTTCATTATTGTGAGCAGAATTATTTTCGCCTAATTTAAAACCATATTTCTTTTGATATTTTAGAGTATCGTTTATCATTTCTTTTGTAAATTCGTTTTTATCTTTATTATAATTAAATTGATGTGTCATTTTTCTTTCCTTTCTTTTTTATTTGATTTATATTGAAAACATGAGTATTACAAAAAATATATGTGCGAATATAATATCTTTGCTTGGTAATTTAATTTTCATAATAACAATGTGCTATATGTTATTATCATCATTGGTTTATCCTGATTACCTTTTAGATGGAATTGTGTTTAGATTATGGTATTTATGTATGAAATATTATATCTATATAATTCCTTGTCTTTTTATTCTTGGTCCAATAGAAGATATTTTGGCAAATAAAATACTTCACAAAGAGAATTTCTTAAACTACCAAATAAAAAATAAATATTTGAGATACACATATAATATTTTATTTTGGTTTGGTTTTATTTGTTCATCTTTATACTTAATATTGTATATGTGTAATTTATAATCCTTATTAAATTTTAAAACTTCAAAATTTTATCAGTAATTATTTGAATAATTACAGTTTTGGGTTGTATTTAATTTTTTTTTTGCTAATTATATTTCGGTATCTTTTACATAAAGCCTCGCTTTCTTTTTCCAAGTCTTTCAAATAAACGGATGCAAAATTCTGCTAGTGTAAAATTCATATAACAAAATGAACGAGTAAATTATACTACAATTATAGTATTTTGTCAAACAATTACATTGTATATGCAAACAAAATCATCAATAAAAGACCGTTTATAACGGTCTTTTATAATGAAATTCTACTTTACGTTCTTTTACAGGTTAGTTATTTGTACCAACTCTTTTACGAGAATCATGGCGAAGTATTCTATATGCCAGGTAAACCAATAAAGCAATTCCCAAAAGAACAATAAATAGCACAGCAAAGCCGCTATAATGAACATACTGTAGTTTTATTACCGTAGGGGAATCTTTTCTGATATTCCAGGTATAAATGCTACCGTCAGTACTATCCGCATTGTTAAAGTAAGCATATGAAGGTAATTCTACACTAAATGACATTTTTAAATAATCATCTTTTGGTTCTTGTTTTTTAGGATTTATAGGTTTATCAGCTTCGTCAATAGTTTCTTGCTGCGATTTTTTATCTAGCATAATTGCACTCTCATCCAAGTTATCAACAAAATCTTTCCTTGATTGAGAATCTGTAAGCATTTCGTCTGCATCACCGTATTTTTGTAAATATTCAGGTTCCATAGCCATCTGAATATTCTTTTCAGATTCATCTGTAACTTTATTAACCTGAGAAAGAATTTCAGGATAATCAAATTCCAAATTTACATTATAAGATGTAACCAAAAAATTCTTCTTTATGTCTAAAAATTTTCCACTAGGCAAATTGGACTTAAAACCAAGAGAAGAAAGGTCTATATCAGTTAAAAATATATTATCAATTTTTTTTGATCCTGTAATAGTAGAAAGCCTTGAGCCAAAAGCATTATGAACATCATAATCTGAATTAAGGAAATCTTGATAATTTGCAAGAATCATACGAGAATTTTCATCTGACTTATCAGCAAGATTACCGTTGTAAGTGAGAGAAGAAACAACCTGAGCAGATCGGTCATCATTTATAGTTATACGAGTCTCAATGTTAGTACAGCCGGCAAACAATGGCGTAATAAGCAACAGTGATATTAAAAGTTTTTTCATATATTTCTCCTCTTGTATAATTAACAGCTAGCAAAAGTCTATCATGTTTTTCGTAATATGTTAAATTATAAAGAATTTTTAAGATATAATCGTTTTATGAACATAAACGATGAATACACCGCAATCGTTGAAAAACTTACAAATGAAGGTGCAGGACTCTCTAGAATTGGAGGATTTGTTGTATTTGTCGAAAACGCTTGCACCTATGATAGAGTAAAAATTAAAATCAAAAAAATTACAAAAAATTATGCTCTGGCAACAATAGTAGAAATCATTGACCCTTCACCGTACAGAATCCAACCTTTTTGTCCAATGCAAAAAGTATGCGGAGCATGCCAGCTTCAGTTTATAGATTACAATTATCAGCTTGAAATTAAACGTCAAATAGTACAGGATACAATGCATTCTATTGGGGGATTTGACATAGAAATTCCTTTACCTGTTGCAAGCCCTGAAACACGACATTATAGGCATAAAATTCAGTATCCGATTTCACAGACAAAAAATTCTAAGAGAATATTGGCAGGTTACTACAAACCTTCAAGCCACGAAATTGTCAACATTAAATACTGCCCTATTCAACCTGAAATATGTGATCGAATAATAGAATTTGTAAGAGACCATGCATTTGACTATGGAATAAGCGGGTTTAATGAAAAAAAACATACAGGAGAATTGCGGCATGTTGTTATAAGAAACTCTGTATCCGGAGATAATCTCGTAACACTGGTAATTAATGCCACCAAACCATTTGGCAGATTGATTGATTTTGCCAGAGCGATTTATTCAGAATTTAAAGAAGTAACAGGTGTTTGCATAAATTTTAATTCTAAAAAAACTAACGTCATTATGGGTAGCAAAACAGAATGTATTATTGGCAAAGAGCATATAGAAGAACATATTTTGGATAAAAAATTCTTAATATCTGCTGATACGTTCTTCCAAGTAAACCCTAAAAGTGCTGAAAATATTTTCCGCTATGTCAAGGATTACATTTTAAATAATTTTGAAAAGCCGCTTGTACTTGATGCTTACGCGGGAATTTCAGCGTTCGGAATTTGCGTTGCAGACGTATCTGGCATGGTTGTAAGTATAGAGGAAAATTTAAAGTCAGTTGAACTTGCTCATAAAACGGCTAAGATTAATAACATCCAAAATATTGAAATACATGGTGGAGACGCTGGAGAATATTTTGCAAAAGAAAGCCGCAAATTTGATGTTATAATTCTTGACCCGCCAAGAAAAGGTTGTACTAAAGAGTCGCTTGATGAGGCGTTTAAGCTTTGTCAAAATACAATTATTTATGTCTCTTGCAACCCTGCTACATTGGCAAGGGACTTGAAATATTTAAAAGAAAAAGGCTGTTCAATAGAATCAATACAACCGTTTGACATGTTCTGTCACACTTATCACATAGAAAATGTCGCTATAATTAAAGTCTAAACACCAGCCTGTTTATTATAATGTTTTATTGTCGCCATTAAATTTTTATATATTTCGGTTAATAAGGCACTATCCTGCCTATGCTCCTTAATCAATTCACTTAGCCTAGTTTCAGATTTAGCAGACTTTCTTGCCTCTTTGTATGCAATGTTTAAACCTTTTCTTATACTGCCAAATGCGTTTTCCAAAAGATTTATGCTTTCGGGTGAAAATACTATAGGCATTTGGTAATCAATCCCGGAATAGTCTTTATTTTTTGCATTTGCAAAAAGCTTTTGAGAAATCTTACCTCTAAACATATCCTGTACCATTTCAATATAACGATTTGTTTTAAAAGAATTTGTACCAACAGTAGAGGAATCGAACTTCATATTAAATTCATTGAATTTACGTAAAATACTATAAACAAGTTCAGATTCTTCATGCTTTGCCTGAGCGGTATGAGGTCCAAAAAGAATAATTAATTCGTGATACACAAGATTTCTTTTTTTATCATAATCCCTTACGAAACGCATTTGAATATCTTCATAACCGGACTTTTGAGGCTTTGCAACAGCATAGGAGTATTCTTGAGGTAATCGTGAAACTTGATCGGCAATCATTTCTTCGTCTAACCTAAAATCTAAATCCGGAATAACTTTCATAATTTTTTTCGGATCTTTAAGCTCCTCAGATGATGGAATATAACCACGCTTCATCAAATCTGCTACAGGCATTTCCGTATTTGCAACAACGTAGCCGCGTTTACTCATTTCAGGTAAAAGCCCCTCGAAGATCTTTGATAAATCATATGGATCATTACAATACAAAGTAGCTCTAATTGTATCAGGAACTCTTAAGGTTTTTGACCTTACAACTTTACTTGTATATGATTTAGGAGATTTTACCGGATTTAATTCACAATATGCTCTGTCGAAAGTAAATCCGAAATCTTTTAATTTCAAAGCAACAGCTTCTAAAACATCAAGATAAGTTGTTGCAATACGTTCCAATCTTGGAACTTCAATAGATATAGATTGTTCCAAATAATCAGAAAACTTTGCCATCGCACCAGAAGGAGAAGCTCCAAAAGAGACAGTATCTGCGTTCAAAGTGTTAAGCTTTGAACGCATAACAGTACTGTTATGCGAATTTTGAGTATTTTGGGAACGTTTTGGATAAAAAAGCGGTGTTATTGCATGTATGTCCATAAATTACCTTCTATGCTTATAAGTAGCATAATAAAAAAGATTGCCATAAACTTAACAATTATTTACACACATATTTAATGGTCGAATTATCATGTTTGTATTATCATATAATTAAGTATAGTTGCGGATATTAAGAAGACAGAAAATAAGGAGGTTTTAATATTATGGCAAAAACTATCACAGTTGATGGTAACTACGCTGCGGCACACGTTGCGTATGCTTTAAGCGAAGTATCAGCAATTTATCCTATCACTCCTTCATCTACAATGGGTGAATGGGTTGATGAATGGGCATCACAACACAAGAAAAACATTTGGGGCAAAGAAGTTAAAGTTGCCGAAATGCAATCTGAAGCAGGGGCAGCAGGAGCTGTTCACGGTTCACTTGCAGCGGGAGCATTGACTTCTACTTATACTGCTTCTCAAGGTTTATTATTGATGATTCCTGTAATGCATAAGGTTGCGGGGGAAATGCTCCCTCACGTAATTCACGTTGCAGCACGTGCTTTGGCAGCTCAATCGTTAGCAATTTTTGGAGACCATACAGACGTTATGGCTTGCAGAAACACCGGTTACGCGATGTTAGCAGCTAACAGTGTTCAAGAAGAAATGGATTTGGCTCTTGTTGCACACTTAGCAACTTACAAGGCTAAAGTTCCGTTCTTACAATTCTTTGACGGGTTTAGAACTTCTCACGAAGTACACAAAATTGAAGAAATTTCTTACGAAGATATTGCTTCATTAGTTGAACCAAAATATATTGAAGAATTTAGACAAAGAGCATTAAGACCGGAAGCTCCGATTTCTAAGGTTGGTGCTCAAAACGGTGACGTTTATTTCCAAGGTCGTGAAACTTCTAATAAGTATTATGAAGCGGTTCCTGAAATTGTTCAAGAATACATGGATAAAGTTGCAAAAGTTACAGGTCGTCAATATCATCCGTTTGATTATGTTGGTGTACCTGATGCAACAGATGTTATCGTTGCAATGGGTTCTGGTTGCGAAACTATCGAAGAAACTATCGAATACTTAAACTCTACAAGAGGAACAAAATACGGTTTAGTTAAAGTAAGACTTTACAGACCATTCGATGTTAAAAGATTTAACGAAGCACTTCCTGCTACTGTTAAGAGAGTTGTTGCATTGGATAGAACTAAAGAACCTGGTTCAATTGGTGAACCTTTATTCTTAGATGTAGTAGCAGCACTGGAAGGTAAAGGCATAAGAGTAATTGGAGGACGTTACGGTTTAGCGTCTAAAGAATTTACACCGTCAATGGTTCTTGCTATTTACAAACATTCTGAAAGCAACGGTTTCCACGGATTCACTGTTGGTATTAACGATGATGTTACTCACAAATCATTACCAATTAATGAACACATTGTTACTGAACCTGAAGGAACTACAAACTGCATGTTCTGGGGTCTTGGTTCAGACGGTACTGTTGGTGCCAATAAAAACTCTATTAAAATTATCGGTCAATATACAAACAAAGATGCTCAAGCATACTTTGCATATGACTCTAAAAAATCATTTGGTGTAACAGTTTCTCACTTAAGATTTGGTGATAAACCGATTAAATCAACATATTTAATCACCGCACCTGATTTTGTATCTTGCTCTGCTCACGCCTATGTTGGCAGATATGATCTTCTTAAAGGTATAAAAGAAGGCGGAACATTCTTGTTGAATTCTCCTTGGTCAAAGGAAGAAGCATTCTCTCATTTGACAAGAGACATGCAAGAAACAATTATAAATAAGAAAATCAAGTTCTATAATGTTGATGCTGAAAAACTTATTCACGAACAACCTGGATTACGTGGTAAAGGTGCTAATACAGTTATGATGGTTGCATACTTCAAAGTTTCAGGGATTATTCCGTTTGAACAAGCTTATGAAGGTATGAAAGAAATGACTGTTAAAACCTTCAAGAAAAAAGGTGATGACATTGTTAATATGAACTTGGCATTAATCGATGCAGCTATCAATGCTACGGAAGAAGTTATTATTCCTGCAAGTTTAGACGGTGTTGCACACGCAGAACATGTTGAGATGATTCCGGCAGATTCTGATGAATTTGCGAAGAAAATCATTGAGCCTTCAATGAGACAAAAAGGCGACGACATTCCGGTTTCAGCAATGTCTGTTGACGGTGTTATTCCTACAGGTACAGCTTGCCTTGAAAAACGAGGTATTGCTCCTCGTGTTCCAAAATGGGTATCTGAAAACTGCTTGCAATGCGGAATTTGTGCATCAGCTTGTCCACACGCAGCAATAAGAACTAAATTAATGGAACAAGAAGATCTTAAAGATGCTCCTGAATCATTCAAGACTGTTCCTGCAAAACCGAATGATCACGGTGAAAACTTCAAAGTTCAAGTATACTGCAAAGATTGTACAGGCTGCGGTGTTTGTGTTGATCAATGTCCTACATTGAAAATGGCACCTGAAAAACACGCTCTGGTTTGGTCTTCAATCGAGGCTGAAGAAAAAGCCGGTGAAGATGCAAATGAAAAATTCTTTGATGAATTGCCTGATAATGTAATGGGTAAAAATACAACAAAAACAATCAAAGGTGCAATGCTTAGAAAACCATTATTCGAGTTTTCAGGAGCTTGTGCGGGTTGTGGCGAAACTCCATATGTTAAATTGGTTTCTCAATTATTTGGAGAAAACGCAATTGTGGCAAATGCTACAGGTTGTTCGTCAATTTACTCAGGTACATTCCCAACAATCCCTTATACCAAGACTAAAGAAGGCAGAGGACCGGCTTGGGCTAACTCTTTATTCGAGGACAATGCTGAATTTGGTTACGGCATGAGATTAGCGGTTGATGCTAACAGAGAACTTTTAAAAGAAAACGTAGAAAAAGTTCTTAACAATCCTAATGCTAAACCTGACGTTAAAGAAGCCTTAGAAAATGCTATGGCTCACTGGGATAATTCAAAAACACCTGAAGCAGTTGAAGCTCAAAACAAAGTTAAAGAAGTTTTGGCAAAACACGAAGACGATATGTGTCCGACTTGTGCTAAAATCAGAGAACTTCAAGACTACTTCACCGACAAATCAGTTTGGATTATCGGTGGTGACGGTTGGGCAAACGACATCGGATACGGCGGTATTGACCACGTGTTAGCTCAAGGTAAAAACGTTAATATTCTTGTTCTTGACACAGAAGTTTACTCTAATACAGGCGGTCAAGCTTCTAAATCAACTCCGACCGGTGCGGTTGCGAAGTTTGCTACAGGCGGTAAGAGAACTTACAAGAAGAATATGGGCTTGATGAGCATGTCTTACGGTTACGTTTATGTAGCGTCAGTTGCATTGGGAGCAGATAGAGCACAAACTCTTAAAGCATTCCAAGAAGCTGAAGCATATAACGGACCGTCAATCATCTTTGCTTACGCTCCTTGTATCGCTCACGGAATCGATATGTCTAAAACACAGACTGAACAAAAACGTGCAGTTGAAGCCGGATACTTCCCACTTTACAGATACAATCCGGAAGCAGAAGTACCGTTCACTTGGGATGCGAAAGAGCCAAAAGCTGATTATCAAGAATTCATCAGATCCGAAGGACGTTATAAGTCATTACTTAAAACTAACCCTGAGGCTGCTGAAGAATTGTACGCTCAAGCTCAAAAAGATGCAGCTACAAGAATGGATGTTTATAAAGCAGTCGGTGCATTGCTTAAGTAAGCAAGTTATATCAAAAAAGACCTCGGTGAATAATGTTTCACTGAGGTCTTTTATTTTGCAAAGTGGACTGAAAGCTGAAGTCCGTCCCCTCTCTCCAACCCTCTCCCGACGGGAGAGGGAAGAATTTCAATGCGAAAACTGAGCATTAGAAATTCGGGTGAGGGGTTTTTCTTGATCCACAATACTTGTCATCCTGAACTTTACAAAGCGAACCGCCGCAGCGGAGCGAGGACGTGTGAGCCTGTATGCAGGGCTGTTTCAGGATCTTTATCAATCTTTCCCTCCCTAGTTAGGGAGGGATTTA
>JAFUUC010000037.1 GCA_017471365.1 bacterium | reverse complement strand
TTTCTAAACCCTCTCCCGCCAGCGTAAGTCTCGCCAGCTCGCCAACGCTGGCTCCCTCTGCGACTCGCTTCGCTCCCATGCACGCAGTCTCGCACAACTCGCAAGCTCGTTGGCTCGGCTAGTGTCACAAAGAGAGAGGGGGTTGTCTCAATGGCGGTGCGTTTGCCCCTTGCGGGGAACAGACCCATCCCTACCTTACCTCTCGCAAACAATTCACCGGATTGTTTGCTCGGCAGAGTCCTAGCTAGGGAAGGGAATTTAATGTGTTGGGGTAGTAACCCCAACCTACATTTGTTTCCACTCAAATGATACTGTGGGTGAGGGAACTTGACGTGTAGTAACCCCAACCTGCTGATACCAAAATGTAATCCACTTTTTCTTTTCATAGATTTCTCCTTTTAAAAATTATTAATCTTTATATGCTCATAATGTTAATTAATTAACATTATGATGAGATATTAACATCCTGTTAATAATCTGTCAATATTAATAATATGGGTGTAAAAGAGGACATAAAGATATTGTTAGTGCAGTCCAATTGGACCTTAAAGGAGCTGGCACAGGAACTCACCAGAAGAACCGGAAGAGTTTATTCAAGTCCTATGTTGTCGCAAAAGTTATACAGAGAAAATTTGCATTATAAGGAAGCAAAAATTATTGGTGAGATTTTGGGTTACAGATTGAAATTTGAAAAAGTAGTATAAAACACTGGTTATTCTTTTACACCGCCTTGCAGGATATCGTTTATAAAATATTTTTTCCCAAGCAGGAATATTCCGATGACGGGTAATGTACAAATTACCGAACAAGCAAGCAGATCTCCCCACAGGGTAATTTCTCTAAAGCTTCCTTTAAATATAGCTAATCCAACCGGTAAGGTTCTCATGCTTTCGGTATTTGTAACTATTAAAGGCCACATAAAACTGTTCCAGCTTGAAACAAATGTAAAAATAGCCAGTGTTGCGACAGCCGGTATAGCAAGTGGTAATGCTATTTTGCAAAAAGTTTGTAAAATATTACATCCATCGATTTTGGCTGATTCTTCCAGATCTTTTGGCATTCCTAAAAAATATTGCCGCATAAGAAATATTCCAAATCCTCCGAAAAGTCCCGGTACGATTAGTGCTTGATAGGTATTTATCCAATGCAGTTGTCTCATAAGGAAGAATAAAGGAATAATATTTACTTGTGGTGGTGCAAGCATTGTAATTAAGACGATCAGAAATAAGCAATCGCGGAATCGAAATTTTAATCTAGCAAAAGCATAACCGGCAAAAGCAGAGATCAAAACTTGTCCAAAAGTTGTAACCAATGCGACAAAAAGACTATTTATAAAGTATTTCCACAACGGAATTTTTTCAAATATGCTGGAATAATTTTCAACAGTAAGTGGGGAATAAAATAACTTACTTCCATCTTGGTTAAAGATTTCTCCATTAGGGATAAATGACAGATTAATCATTGCGATAAAGGGATATAACATAGTTGCGGCGATTATAATTAAAGATATATATCCCAGCCATTTGTGCCAATTTTTCATACGAGGATTATATCACAAATTCACTTTACGAGCATAAAAAACTTATAGACAAGCCTTGTCAAATTTTCGTTATTGGTCATCGCCTTATTCATTTCATTCAGGAGTTCTTGATGTGGAGCCAGATGTTTTATTTCAAATAATTCAGAGGGTTGGACATTTAATGCATTAATTATTTTATTAAGATTTTCAGCTGTTGGGAAATATTTGCCACGTTCGATGTTACTCATACTAACGGTTTCAATTCCAATAAGCTCAGCCATATGTTCTTGGGTAATGTTTTTAGATTTTCTAATTTCTTGAATTCTTTTTCCAAGAAGTTGTTTAATATCCATTTAATTCTCCAATCTCATTTATCAATAAAATTAGAGACTAAATAATTATGTTTTGCTATATATTAATGTTGACAATTAATGTTTAACATAAATAATATTATGTATAACTTTAATAATGACTAATAAGTATAAGTTTTGCGTATAATGATTGGAGGCTTTTAATGGAATGTTCGGAGAGAAAGATTGATCTTGTTTATACTTGGGTTGATGGGAAGGAGTTCGAGTGGAAAAGAGAAAAAAGATTTTGGCAGGAGAAATTAGGAATTTACTCTGGTGATGAAGTTAATGATTGTAGATTTATAGATAATCAAGAATTAAAATTTTCTTTGCGTTCTGTTGCTCAATATGCACCATGGATAAATAGGATTTTTATCATTACGAACGGTCAAATTCCAAGTTGGCTTGATGTTTCTCATCCCAAAATTACAATTGTTAAACACAGTGATATAATGCCAAATGATGCATTACCAACATTCAACTCTGGTGCTATAGAAACATGCCTAGCTAATATTCCTGATTTAAGCGAATATTTTTTGTATGCAAATGATGACTTTTTTATTAATAAACCTGTTCAACCGTCATATTTCTTTGATAAAAGTGGAAAGCCGATCGTGAGGATGTACAAATTAGATTGGTCTGAAGATGAGATAGAACATAAAATTTATCAAAGTAATGTTACATACTGTGCAAAAATTATCAAAGATAAATACGGTAAATTTTATAAATATGAAAATGCTCACAATATAACTCCATATAGAAAAAGTTATTTTTTAGAGTGTGCAAAAACTTTCCCAAAAGAATTTGATAGAACCTGTCACGCGAAATTTCGTATAAGAAAATCCCTTCAAAGGACCTTGCATGATTTTTATATGTTTGCGAATAATCTTGCCGTCTGTAAGGTTTATAGAAAGAAAAAATTTGCAGATAACATTATTATTGGATTGAGAACTCCTAACCAAGTTAAAAACGAACTAAAAACAAGAAATCCGTTTTTGTTTTGTATAAATGATGATGAAAAGACAATACCGGATCATAGGTTGCGATTAAAATCAACTCTTTCCGAAATTTTTCCGGTAGCTCAAGATTGGGAGTATGAAGCTGATTTTCAGATAAAACCGGCATGGAAAAATGCGGACAGTATAAATATTGTTTTTGCACCGGATAATAATTTTTGTAAGTATTTTTCGGTAGCATTGCAATCCTTAATTGAAAATAATAATACCTCTAAAAAGTATGATATTGTTGTCTTTGAATCTGATATTGAAGAAAAAAACAAAAATAAACTATTAAATATGATACCGGACAATTTTATTATGAGATTTGTTGATATCAATGAATTTATTAATGAAAAATTTAAAAGTCTTGAACTAAAATCCAAAAATTGGTGGAGTGTAAGTATGTATTATAGGATATTCATTCCACTGTTAATGCCAAGTTATAATAAAGTTTTGTACTTAGACTCAGATATTTGTATAAATCATGATCTTACCGAATTATTCAATATAAATCTGGAAGATAAAAAAGTAGGTTGTGTTGTAGATACTATTTCGGCAGTTTTGTATCGTCATCTTCAAAGAATGGATTATATGAAAAATGTTTTAAAATTGACAAATCCTCATAATTATTTCAATTCAGGTATGCTGTTATTTAATATCAAAAATATTGATAAAAATGGGTATATTCAGGATTTTTTAAATGCATATGAAATAGAAGATCTTTTATATCCAGACCAGGATATCTTGAATGTAATGTTCCAAAATAACGTAAAATTTTTAGAAAGTAAGTGGAACTATTTATATGGTCAATGTGCATGGGGAATACAATATTTGAATTACATTGGCGGGGATTACAAAAAAGAATTTTTAGAAGCAAGAGAAAATCCCTATATTATTCACTATACATCTCCGAAAAAGCCTTGGAACGTACCTACAGCCGAATATGCTGAAATCTTTTGGAAATATGCTAGAAAATCTCCATTTTATGAAGAAATTATTTATAGCAGTATTAATAGGTTGTACAGCGATCTTGGGGAAAAGTTATTTGTATTCAACAATCGATATAGAGTTTATTTTAAATACTATTTTTATAAAATATTTACAAACTTTGTTACCGGAAAAGCTAAGACCAAATTTTTTAATAAGAAATATAAATGGAAGTATAGATTAAGAAAAATTAGAGAATACAAGAAATCTATGAGATAAAACATAATTGACTAACAAAGTTCAGCATAAATAATGTTGGAATGGCGAAGGTTAGTGTAGTCATTCCGGTTTATAACGTCGAGAATTATTTGAAAGAGTGTTTGGATAGCGTAGTTAATCAGTCTATGCACGACATAGAAATCATTTGTGTCGATGACGGATCAACAGACAATTCAGCCGAAATACTCAGGCAGTATGCTCAAAATGATTCAAGAATAAAACTTATTTTTCAACAAAATTCAGGTGTCGGTGCTGCAAGAAATAATGCCTTTGAAGTTGTTACAGGCGATTATATTATGTGCCTTGATAGTGACGATTACCTAGTTGAAAATGCCTGTGAAATTGCATTCAACGCTATAAATGAAAATAACGCTGATATTGGAATTTTTTCAAATTTTAATCTGGATAACGGGAATCTCGTAAATATTTATGAAAAATGGCATAACAAAAAAATGGAATATGCAAAAAAATCAGGCGATTATTCTGATTTTCAAGTTTATGTGTGGGATAAAATATATAGAACGGAGTTTATAAAAAATAATAATCTTCGCATACCGGAAGGCTTAAAAACCGCAGAAGATGTCTTGTTCTCCTGGATGTGTAATTTTAAAGATCCTAAGTATTGCACAATTCCAAAACCTTTGTACGTATACCGCTGTGGAAGAAATGGTTCTGCAACAAGTAAAGTCGATTCTATCAAAAATGACGAAATTGCATTTAAAAAGTTGTATGAAAATCCGGACTTCAAAAACCAGCCGCTAGAACTTCAATTAGAAATTATAAATAGGTTTTGCGGTGGAAGTGTAGCTTATTTGAACAAGTTCTATGGTACTGCTCATTTTAAACAAGTTTTGCCTGATGCATACCATTTTACGAATTATTTGTCAAAACTCTATTCGGAAAAAGATTTGAAACATTTGAAAAATTATTCTGCTATAAAAAATTTTAGAAAGAGAATGTTCGTTAAACAAATTTTTTCTGTAAGAAATTCGGATGACAAAAAGTTTAAAATATTTACTATTCTTGGGATTAAGCTTAAGATAAAACGCAAATAAAAAGTTAAATAATAATTAATTTCTGCTGACTTCGTTCAAAATAACGTTAAAATAATAATGTGTATATGCACAGAACGGAGGTAATTTATGTTAGATTTTGACAAATTCACAAATTATTCTCAAGAAATTCTCTCGTCTGCAAGTAATATTATGCAATCCTACCAAAATTCTCAAATGGAGCCGGAGCATATTATGCTCGCTATGATAAGAGATAAAGACCTTATTAAGGATTATTTGAACGAACTTGGATTATTAAATCAAAATTTTATTAACAAAATTGTTTCACAGGTTGAAGGTTTTCCAAAAATTTCGACTCCTCAAAATCCGCAAGGTTTGTACCTTTCTAACGATACGAGAAGATTATTAGAACTTGCGATGTCAGAAAGTGAAGCTTTGAAGGACGAATTTGTCGGAATAGAAGTGATTCTTCTTGCGATGACAAAATTGGAAAATTCCTCAATAAAGAGTATTCTTGATGGATTCAATATAACGACATCAAAAATTTTGAATGTAATGAAAAAAATAAGAGGTAATAAAAAAGTGAACACAAAAAATGCTGAAGAAAATATGAAAGCTTTGGAAAAGTATTCAACGGATCTTACGGAGCTTGCAAGAAAGGGTAAACTTGACCCGGTTATCGGGAGAGATGAAGAAGTAAGACGAATAATTCAAGTATTGAATCGGCGAACCAAAAATAATCCTGTTTTGATTGGTGAACCGGGCGTTGGTAAAACCGCGATAATTGAGGGGTTAGCACAACGTATAGTTAGGGGAGATGTTCCTGAAAGCTTGAAAAATGTCAAATTGATTTCACTTGATTTGGGGGCATTGGTTGCCGGAGCAAAATTCAGAGGAGAATTTGAAGAACGATTAAAAGCCGTATTGAAAGATGTTGAAGATTCAAATGGCGAGATCGTGATGTTTATTGATGAACTTCATACAGTTGTCGGTGCAGGAGCTACAGAAGGATCTATGGATGCCGGAAACTTACTCAAGCCAATGCTTGCACGCGGAGTTTTGAGGACTATCGGTGCTACGACAATTAATGAATATCGTAAATATATTGAAAAAGACCCGGCTTTGGAAAGAAGATTTCAGCCCGTAATGGTGGATGAACCTTCTGTTGAAGACACGATAAGTATTTTGCGTGGGTTAAAGGAAAAATACGAGGTTCACCACGGGGTTAGAATTTTGGATTCCGCGATTGTTGAGGCGGCAAAACTTTCTGATAGATATATTACAGACAGATTTTTACCGGATAAAGCTATTGATTTGATTGACGAAGCGGCAAGTTCTTTGAGAATTCAGATCGATTCTATGCCGGAAGAACTCGATGCGATGACAAGACAAAAAATGCAGCTTGAAATTGAACGTGAAGCGATTAAAAAGGAAGAAGAAACAGAAGAATCACAAGAAAAAATACGCACAATTTCACAAAAAGTTGAAGAACTGGATTCAAAAATAAAAGTTCTTAAAGATCAATGGGAACAGGAAAAATCTTCTATAACTTCGGAAGCTTCAGTTAAAGATGAAATCAACAGTGTAAATAACCAAATTGAAGAAGCTGAAAGGAATATGGATCTTCAAAGGGCAGCAGAACTCAAATATGGCAAGCTTCTTGAACTTCAAAAGAAACTTAAAGATTGTCAGAATAAGGAACATGGCAATTCAAAACTTTTAAAAGAAGAAGTTGAGGCTTCAGATATTGACGAGGTTGTTTCAAAGTGGACCGGAGTTCCGGTAACAAAACTTGTTGAATCTGAAATGGATAGACTATTGAGAATGGAAGATGTTTTGCATGAACGTCTTATTGGACAAGATGAGGCGGTTGATACGGTCTCAGATGCAATAAGACGTGCAAGGTCGGGCTTGAAAGATCCAAAACATCCTATTGGAACTTTTTTATTTCTTGGACCGACTGGTGTTGGCAAGACGGAACTAGCCAAAGCTCTTGCGGAGTTTATGTTTAATGACGAGGATTCTTTAATCAGGATTGATATGTCTGAATATATGGAAAAACACAATGTTGCACGACTTGTCGGGGCTCCTCCTGGATATGTCGGGTATGAAGAAGGCGGGCAATTAACCGAAGCTGTAAGGCGGAAACCTTATTCAGTAGTGCTTTTTGATGAAATTGAGAAAGCTCATCCGGATGTTTTTAATATAATGCTACAAATCTTTGATGATGGCAGATTGACTGATGCTAAAGGAAGAACTATCGATTTTAAAAATACTCTTATTATTATGACGAGTAATATCGGAAGCGATATAATTCTTGAAAATACCCTTAATGCAATGCTTTCGCCTGAACAATTTAATGATACAAAAGAAAGAGTTTTGGCTGAACTCAGAGGACGTTTTAAACCAGAATTTTTGAATAGGATTGACGAAACGATATTCTTCAAGGCATTGAGTTTGCAGCAGTTGAGTAAAATTGTTGATATTCAGATGAACTATTTAAAAGAACTGTTGAAAGATCAAGAACTAACGTTTGCGATAACAGATGATGCCAAAGAATTTCTTGCAACTCAAGGATTTAATCCGGTTTATGGTGCAAGACCATTGAAACGTGTAATTCGCCAGCTTGTAGAAAATCCTTTGTCCAAGTTGATTTTGTCTCAAACATTTAAGAAAGGAGACAAAATTAAAATTGATCTTGGCGAAGATCAACTTACATTTACAAAATCTGATATGTAACAAATTCTTAATAAAACTGACAAAAAGTTAAAGTTTATAAAAAAGGAGACCGATTATTAGTATGTAATTAAAACTAATAATTTTCCTCCTTTTCCCTACTATTAATGGAACCTTCGGGTTCCTTTTTTATTGCGTCAGCCGGTGTGAAGCAACGGGTTGACCCGCGTTGAGCGGGGCAAGCAGGTTGCGTAACATAATATGACCGCCGTTGTGACTACGGTGACAGACCGTAGGAACGTAGCAATCTTTGATTGCCCAGGCGGAGAATTGCGTCAGCCGGTGTGAAGCAACGGGTTGACCCGCGTTGAGCGGGGCTTATTTACCGGTTGAACCGAAACCGCCAGTGCCACGTGCAGTATCTGAAAGCTCGGTTACGACTTCAATTTTCGCTTGTTCAACACGTGCAATTACCATTTGAGCAATTCTTTCTTGCGGTTCGATTGTATAAGCTTCATTAGAAACATTCACGATCGGAACACAAACCTCTCCGCGGTAGTCTTCGTCTATTGTCCCAACACAGTTGATCAATGTGATTCCGTGTTTTATAGAAAGCCCTGAACGCGGTCTGATTTGAGCCTCGTAACCGTGTTCTAGTTCAATTTTTAACCCTGTTGGAATTAACTTTCTTTCAAGTGGTTTTAATTCAATCGGTTCATCAATTGCGGCACAAAGATCCATACCCGCAGCACCTTCTGTTTTGTATTCAGGTAATACCTTGTTATTTTCCAGTTTTTTGATTTTTAAGATTGTCATATTAGCTCCATATACTAAAAATTATTTACAAAGATGACTTGATATCTTCTTCAACCTTTGCCATGATTTCGTCAAGTTTAGTTGGATCTTTTACTCCGCCTTGAGCAAAATTAGGTTTACCTCCGCCGTTTGCACCTGTTGCACGGGCAATTTCTCCGACAATTTTTCCTGCATTTACACCGCGTTTTACAAAAGCATCAGAAACTTTTGCTGCAACCATTTTGTCTCCTGCAAGAACAACTATATTTTCTTTTCCTAGTTTATGGGAAAGCATTTCAAGACCAATCTTTAGTCCTACAGGGGTTAAAGCAGCGACTTTTGAAATAAATAATTTGCCACCATCAATTTCTTGAGCTTTATCAACGAACGCTGCAAACTTAGAACGAGCATTTTCTTCTTGAAGTTTTTCTATTTGTTTTTGCAAATCTTTGTTTTCTTCATATAGTTTTTCTACTCTGTTTTCAATTTCGTCGTAGTGAGATTTAAAACGATTAGCTAAT
Source organism: bacterium (assembly GCA_017471365.1). Lineage (GTDB taxonomy): Bacteria > Cyanobacteriota > Vampirovibrionia > Gastranaerophilales > Gastranaerophilaceae > Zag111. Next base: position 7,032 of record JAFUUC010000037.1, on the reverse strand, counting down.
CTATCTGTTACTTCAACTTTGGAATTTACGTAGTTTATTGCAGAATCAGAAACTACCGCTTCAATACGTCTTGTTCCTGCTGCGATAGCACTTTCAGATACAATTTTAATAAGTCTTAAATCTTTTAATTGTCTTGCGTGAGTGCCGGCACAGAACTCTTTTGAAATAGATTGTCCATCTTTTTCGATCGAAACAACACGTACACTATCGCCGTATTTTTCACCGAATAAAGCTGTTGCACCGGTTAATTTAGCTTCTTCTATATCCATAACTCTGGTATTGACATTATAACCTTCGCCAATCCATTTATTCATAAGGTCTTCAACTTTTCTAATTTCATCGTGAGTTAAGGCACGGGAGAAAGTAAAGTCAAATCTCATTCTTTCGTTGTCTACGTATGAACCGGCTTGCTTAACTTCGTTTCCAGCAATTTTAATCAATGCAGCCTGCAAAAGGTGTGCTGATGTGTGATGAACTCGAATTTCTTCTCGCTTGTCAACATCAATTTTTGCATTTACGGTGTCGCCTATAACAACTTCGCCATTGAGAACTTCACAACGGTGAACATATAGATCGTTAACTTTAAAAGTAGTCAAAACTTCTGCTTTAAAGTGATCGTTTTCAAGATAACCGCTGTCGCCTATTTGTCCACCGCATTCTGCGTAAAACGGAGTTTTGTCTAAAACTATGTCGGTATAACCTTCACCTTCGATTTGAGCGAGGATTTTTGCATCATTACATTCATTTTCCTCGTAACCTATAAAGTTTGTAGAGCCGACTTCCTTTTCAACTTTAGCATATTTCATATCGCCCGTAACAGAGATTTTTGCAGTTGCAGCTTTTGCACGATCTTTTTGTTCTTGCATAGCTGTTTTGTAACCATTTTCATCGACATTTAAACCGTTTTCTGAAGCAATTTCTTTAGTCAATTCTAATGGAAAACCAAATGTATCATAGAGTTTGAAGGCACTATCACCGTCAATATCTTTTTTAGCTTCGATAAATTCTTCGAGCAATTTGTAGCCGCGGTCAAGAGTTTTGTTGAAACGTTCTTCTTCGGCTTTTATTGTAGCTATAATTTTTTGTTTGTTTTTAACAAGTTCAGGGTATGCTTCGCCGTAATTTTCGACAATCACATCAACCAATTTGTAAAGGAACGGTAATTCCATACCTAAAATTTTTCCGTGTCTTAATGCACGACGCAAAATCATACGTAAAACATAACTTCGACCTTCGTTACCCGGGATTACACCATCAGAAATCAAGAAAGTTACACATCTGGCGTGGTCTGTAATTATACGCAGTGAAACATCTGTTTTTTCACTTTTTTTATAAGGAACGCCGCTCATTTCACTAACTTTATTCATAATTGGACGTAGAAGATCGGTTTCAAAAGTTGAAGCAACTCCCTGACAAACCATTGTTATACGTTCTAAACCCATACCGGTATCAACGTTTTTCTTTCCTAAAGGTGATTGATTTCCTTCTTCATCTTGATAAAGTTCAGTAAATACAAGGTTCCAAATTTCTACCCAGCGATCGCACTCGCAGGTATCGATTCCGCAATTTGGATGACCACAACTGTATTCTTCACCCAAGTCATAGTGAATTTCAGAACAAGGTCCGCAAGAACCTGAAGCTCCCGGAGGTCCCCAAAAATTATCTTTTTTACCTTTTCTTAAAATACGTTCAGCTGGCACACCGGCTTGTTTCCAAATTTCAAAAGCTTCGTCATCAGTTTCAAAAATAGTAATCCAAAGTCTTGATTTATCAAGCTTTAAAACCTCCGTTACAAAATACCATGCCCACGGGATGATTTCTTTTTTGTAATAGTCTCCGAAAGAAAAGTTTCCTAGCATTTCGAAGAAAGTATGGTGGCGTGGTGTACGACCTACGTTTTCGATATCGGAATCTTTTCCGCCGGCTCTTGCACATTTTTGACAGGATGTTGCTCGTGCCGGCTCATAAGGACAGTCTTGAATCCCTAAAAATATCGGCAAAAATTGTAACATACCCGCGGTAGTTAATAATACTGTCGGGTTATCCGGTACAAGGCTTGAACTTTCTACTACTGTGTGTTGATGTTTATCTTTGAAAAATTCTAAATATAGTTTTCTAATTTCATTTCCGGTTAGCATAATCTTCTTCCTTTTTCTTTTACAAAAAGATTATACTATAAAAATAATTAGTACAAAAAATGTTTTCGATTCAGAATTATAACCGTCTTATTTACTTGTAATTTGATTTTATTTTTAATATAATTCCGGTATGAGTATTAAGAGAATCAAATTAAGGGATTTTGAGATTGGTGGGGATAAATTAACTATTCTTGCCGGTCCTTGTGCAATTGAAAATGAAGAAATCTTATTTAAAACGGCAGAGGGGCTAAAAAATATAACAGAAAAACTTGGTATAAATTTTGTTTTCAAGTCATCTTTCGACAAGGCAAACAGATCTTCATTAACTTCGTTTAGAGGTCCGGGGATTGATGAAGGTCTTGCTATGCTTCAAAAAGTTAAAGAAAAATTTGATGTACCAATAGTAACAGATATACATTTGCCGGAGCATGCACAAAAAACAGCACAGGTAGCTGATATTATACAAATTCCGGCATTTCTTTGTCGTCAGACTGATCTTTTGGTTGCGGCTGCCAAGGCAGGAAAAATAGTTAACATCAAAAAAGGGCAATTTCTTGCTCCGGAGCAGATGAAAAGTCTTATCAAAAAAGTTGAAGACTCCGGAAATAACCATATTTTGTTGACAGATCGCGGCACTTCTTTTGGTTATAATAACCTTGTTGTTGATTTTCGCGGGATACCAATTATGCAGGAATACGGTTATCCTGTAGTGTTTGATGCGACGCATAGTGTTCAGTTGCCGGGTGCAAACGGAACAAGTTCCGGCGGAGACAGACGTTTTGTTCCAACTTTAGCAAAAGCTGCGATGGCTGCGGGAGCCGACGTTTTATTCTTTGAAATTCATCCTGATCCGGAAAAAGCACTCTGTGATGGTCCAAACATGATTGCACTAGATAAGGCTGAAGAACTTTTCTGTATTTGTAAACAGATATTTGAACTTGTGAAGGGTAATTAATGATAATCAAGACTTTTATTGAAGGACCAATCAGTGCTAATAATTACCTTTTAATAGATAATGATGAAGCTGTCTTGATTGATTGTTCCAGCCCCAGAGAAGAATTTGTAAATGCTGTAAAATCTCAAGGTGTAAAATTGAAATACATCTTTCTTACGCATGGTCATTTTGATCATATTCTCGGTTGTGATAAATTTAAAGAAACTTTTTCCTGTGAAATACATATGAATGAAAAAGATAGAATGCAGGTGCAACAGGCTCCTCAAATGCTTAGTTACTACTCCGGTGCTGTAATTGAGTCGATTAATAGCATTACAAAAGATGTTTTTGATGGAGATGAATTTGTATTTGGTAATGTAAAAATTAAGGCTATTTCAACTCCCGGTCACACACAAGGCGGTATGTGTTATTTGATTGACGGGAAATTATTTTCGGGAGATACTCTGTTTAGGGAAAGTGTTGGAAGATGTGATCTTCCAGGTGGTAATTGGAAGGAGCTTTTGTCTAGCGTTAGAGATAAGCTTTTTAAACTTCCTGATGAAACGATTGTTTATACAGGACACGGACCTTCGACAACAATAGGATATGAAAAGAAGTATAATGAAATTTTAAATATATAAAGGGAAATAAAATGAAAGAACAATTGGAAAAAATTTATTCTAATGCGGTTATTGATATAGAAAATTCTAAAAGTACAAAAGATTTGGAAGATGTTAAAGCAAAGTATCTCAGTCGTAAAGGTGAATTTAACGAGATAAAAAAAGGCTTAAAAGATCTTTCTGTTGAAGATAAAAAGGTTATCGGTTCTCTTGCTAATGAAATTTCTCAAAAGCTTGAAACATCGATTTGCGAAAAATTCAAATTGTTCTATGAACAAGAATTAAACTCAAAGCTTCAAAAAGAAAAGATCGATGTAACCCTTCCGGGGCAATATATCCCGCGTGGTCATGTTCATCCTTTGACTTCAACAACAAATGAGATTTGTTCAATTTTTCAAAGTTTGGGATTTTCGGTTGTTCCGGATGAATTTGCTCCGGAAGTTGAAACAGAATATTACAATTTTGACATGTTAAACGTTCCTAAAGATCACCCGGCAAGGGATATGCAAGATACCTTTTATACAAACATTGCTCAAAACGTAGTGTTAAGAAGCCAGACTTCAGGAGCACAGATTCACGCAATGGAACTTAAAAAACCTCCTATTAGAATGATTGCTCCTGGTAGAGTTTATAGAAATGAAAATATAAATTCAAGAAAAAATAACTTTTTCCATCAGATTGAAGGCTTGTATGTTGATAAAAACATTACTTTTGGTGATTTGAAGGGTGTTTTGAATGAATTTATTAGAATTTACTTTGGAGAAAGCAGACCTACAAGATTTAGAAGCAGTTTTTTCCCGTTCACTGAGCCGTCAGCTGAAATTGATGTTCAGTGCATAATGTGCCAAGGCAAAGGTTGCCGTACGTGTTCTGGTACAGGTTGGTTGGAAATACTTGGAGCAGGTATGGTTGATCCGAATGTTTTACGCGGTGTTGGGATTGATCCGGATGTTTATTCAGGATTTGCGTTCGGCATGGGGGTTGAAAGACTCGCGATGCTAAAATATGCGATCGATGATATTCGTTTGTTCTTTAATAACGATGTAAGATTTTCACAACAGTTCAAATAGAAGGGAATTTGATGTCTATTATAATAATGATTTTGCTCATAAGCCTCTTAATCCTGGTTCACGAAGCCGGACATTTTTTGGCTGCAAGAGCTTTGGGAATTAAGGTTTCAAAGTTTGCAATAGGTTTTCCTATAGGTCCTACTTTGTGGAGTAAAAAAATTGGTGATGTAGAGTATTTAATCCATGCTTGCGTGCTTGGTGGTTATGTCGCTTTTCCGGATGATGATAAAGATTCTGATTTGCCGCCTGATTCTCAGGATAGGTTTATGAACAGACCTGTTTGGCAAAGAATGATAGTGATTTCTGCCGGTGTTGTAGCTAACATTATAACAGCATTTGTTCTTGTATTTATAACAGCAGTAGCTTGGGGACAACTTCCTTCCGGAGATTTTCAAGTTTATATAAATAAAATAGCGGCAGAAAAAGAAGCTTCAATTTGGAACAGCGGAATGCAAGCAGGCGATAGAGTTATTAAAATTAACGGATCCGATATAGGTTCTGGGTATGCTTTAACTCTCTTTGCACAAAATAGTAAAAGTTTCGACGGAAAGGTTGATTCTCAAGATGTTTCTGAGAATCTGAAAAAATTGCAGGAGTTGAATAAATCACTGGATTCGGATTCTAAAATTCCTCAGAAAACTGTTGTAAAATTACCGAAAATTGTGAATGAATCAGCTTTGGTTATTGATGATACTTCTTTGAAAGGTTACACTCCATATAAAGACGATCAAGTTTCTTTGTCAGAAGAACAGACTGCTCTCAGAGATAAAATTCAAAATAAATCCGATTACATTTCAGATGGTATATCAACATTAAGGGATGTGGCTTATGCTATTTCTGATAACGTTAGACCGTTAAATATTACGGTTGAAAGAGAAGGAAAGATCGTAGAACTTGCACCTATTTATCCGGATAAAAACGGTGTAATTGGTGTTGTACTGGAAAATCGCCAACTTTTGATGCCGACAAATACTCCTAAAACCATTATTAAAGGGACCTTTGATTATATTTGGACACAAACTTATACTTTGTGTTACGGTTTTTATGTTTTGTTTACAGGCAAGGTTCCGGCTTCAAGTATGCATGGTATCGTTGCAATTGCAAAAGTTGGTGGTGATGTTATTCAAAACAACGGAATCTTTTCGGGACTTTTGTTAACCGCAATGATTTCAATTGATCTTGCTATTTTGAACTTTTTGCCTATTCCAGCACTTGATGGCGGGCATTTTATGTTTCTTGTAATTGAAAAAATTAGAAGAAAACCGGTTGATGAAAAAACAATTGAAAAATTAAGCAATGGCTTTTTCATGCTTTTGATAATTTTGGCATTTCTTATAATATTTAATGATATTTATGCTTTGATAAAACATCAATTATAACCGTAGTTTTGAGGTTACTACCCCAAAATTAAGTTGGCTTGAAACTAATTTTGGTAAACTAAAGTCTACTTCTACGGGCTATTAGGAACATATCGAAACAAATCATTTGGAGTACAATCCAATGCGAAACATAACTGATCTAGAGTTTCAAATTCAATACCATTCGTTTTGTCATTGTATATATTGTAAAGAGTTTTTCTGCTAATCGTAGTAATGCTCAGAATATCTTTGGACTTTAAGCGTTTAATCCCCATAATCTCTGAAAGTCTATTTATTATCATATTGTCCTTATACTACTCAAATTTGTAATATAAGATATAATCCGAGTAGCATAATACTAAATTGGGTACTTTACAACCCAAAAAATTTATTATATATTTACATCGAAAGGAGAAAAAGATGAAAAAAAGAGGTTTTACCAAACCGAGCAGAGTTGCTATGGGGGTAAATGAAGGATGTTGGTTGGGGTTACTCCCTGTTAACTTCCCTCGCCCACAGCGTTTTTTGGTGGGAGAGGGAAGAATTTCAATGCGAAAACTGAGCATTAGAAATTCGGGTGAGGGTACTACGTACACAAACACGCCACCACTGAAAAAACTCCCCTCCCTAGCTAGGGAGGGAATGAGGGTGGGTCTGTTCCCCGCAAGGGGCAACCACACTGCCACAGAGACAATCCCCTCTCTCTCTGTGAGAGGGAGCCAGCGTTGGCGAGCTGGCGAGACTTACGCTGGCGGGAGAGGGTTTAGAAAGGCAGCCTTCACATTAGCAGAGGTTCTAATCACCCTTGCAGTCATCGGAGTAGTCGCAGCAATGACCCTGCCAACACTCATCGCAAAGATCAACGAAAAAGCTGACTCAAACCAAAAAGCTGTTATCGAAGCCAAACTTATT
>JAFUUC010000036.1 GCA_017471365.1 bacterium | reverse complement strand
TGGCAGATTACCAAACGCCTCTGAACTGGCAAAAATAGCTAAGGCAATCTACAACGACAATTCAATCAGCGAGTCAGAAGATTACAATGAAACAGACCCAACTGCAAACGAGTGGGATAAGAGCGTAACAGCCAAACTGGGTATCGAAGACTCCGCTTCGAGGTTCGGCCTTTGGGGTGACCTCGAGCTCGACTCGGGCGATGCGTGGTTCCGCGACTTCTACAGTTCGTACACGGAGTGGTACGACTACGGCCGCAATTACTACAGTTTCCGCGTTGTTTGCGTAGGAGGCTAGCTCAGTTATCGAGTTTGAAAAGGTGCGTTATTTGACGCACCTTTTTCTAATTAAGCCACTCTGTTTCTATAATTTTTAAAACAAAATCAAGCCGTGATTTATCTTTGGTATACCAAAGCCCGATTAATGTCTCGAACGCCGTTGCCTGACGATATTGAGTTTGAATATGACGTCTGCCGACAGGAATTGGCAAATTCCTCGCTTTGCGGACAATTTCTTGTTCTTCCTCTGTTAAATAATCTCCCAAATTATGCAAAAGATTACTCTGAAAATCAGTTTTAACCAATTCTGTAGTGATTTTATGGAGTTTTTTAGAGTTATTTGTTTGCAAGATAGTTTTTTCACGAATAAACAACTCCCAAACAGCATCACCCAGGTAGGCATAATTTCTTAAATTTATATCGTCCATAGGCTGATTTTACTACAAATATGTGGGATATTTAATGTAATGATGAGGAAATTCTTTTTAATATTTATAATAATCCTCTTTAATTCGTGTGCTTTTGCAGACAATTTTTGCGATTGTTACCTTGCAAAACAAGCTATTTTATTTAACGCATTAAACCTTACTGATGAACAAATTGAGTGTATTCGATGTATAAATACAGAACGCGAATTTAAAAAAATTCTGACACATCAACAGCGTTCAAAATATTCAATGATAAAAAAATTGCAAAAAACCAAAGATAAATACAGGCAACATAACTTTTATAAAAAAAATAAACAAATGCAAACTTTTGGAGATCCGTGTTATTCCTATCAAAATATAAAGTAAATAAATGATGATTTTTATAAAAAATTTATTATAATACTTGTATGAGAGGTTACAGGTATTTTTATATAATTTTATTTTTAATCTTGTTAAGTACCGGTGCTTCTTTTGCAAAAAATGAAGGAAAAGGTTACATTGGTACCTTGCCTGATTTGACCAAAAATTATGTTCCAAAAGAAGAAGAAAAACCACCAATTCAAGCAATTCCTTCACAAGATTTCAATTCAGAAAATGCTCTTAAACCGGTACCAAAAGATGATCCGACTTTTGTTAATATAATACTGAAACCGAATAAAACTTCCAAATATATTTTGGAATTAAATGAATTTATTCCAATGCTTGAAACAATCTCTGATATGATTGAACAAGAAAGTAATGTTCAAGTATTTAATGCAAAAGTATATTATTTCAACAGAAACGTAGATTATTTTAGAGATAAATACGATGGCAAACCGGAAAGCCATTACCTTACATATAAAAAACTTATGGAACTTAATACACACGCTCAATCTGTAGCTTTATTACGTTCCGAGGCTCAAAAATATAATCCATATCTTGCCTATGAAAGTGAAGGATATGTCTATAATCCAAACAATATAAGACAACAACTTGAATATCTGAAAAAAGAAATTGACCAGATAATTTTGATACTTCGTGAAGCTAAATAACTATTTGCGTAAAACTTTTTTTTAGATTAAAATCAAAGTATGTTGGAGAGATTTGTAAGCTTTTGCAAGGAAAAGTATAACAATACAACTATACTGGATAAGTATCTTTCAAAACAAGTTATTGAAATGTTTTTAATGGGTGTAATTGTGTTTACAACGATACTTTTTGCATCTGATACATTCATTACACTTGTAAAACAAATTTCAAAATTCGGCATTCCTTTCAAAGTTGCATTTATAATGATTTTGTTAAACTTGCCATCAGTAATTGTATTGACAATTCCAATGGGTGTTTTACTGGCAACAGTAATGACATTGAACCGTTTAAGCTTATCTTCAGAAATTACGGTTATGCGTGCTTGCGGAATTGGATTAAACAGGATAGCAAAACCTGTTTTTATATTTGCGATTATCATGTCGTTATCAAGTTTTGTGATAAATGAAAGTGTCGTTCCTGTAATGCTTCAACAGTCAAAAAGACTTGCCTTATGGGCTTTAGAACAAAAAAATGTCCCTAACGGCAAAGAAAATTATGTTTTCAAAGAACTTGGAGAAAACAATTCGCTAAAAAGACTATTTTACGTAGGTTATGCAAAAAATAATACGCTTTATAATATTACAGTACTCGATAATTCAAAAAATGGCACTTTACAAGTCCTTCAAGCAAGAGAAGGACATACTTCTCCCGAAGGTTGGAAGTTTGAAAAAGGTGCTGCATATACAATAGGGGATGACGGAGATGTTTTAAATACAACTTTGTTTGATACTTCGACAGTTAAATTTGGATTGGATTTGTCAAAAGAAGTTAACAAAAACATGGCAAAAGAAATGAATTTTTTCAAATTACTGAAATATTTGTCTAATAATAAAGTTAATAATGACGAAGATGACAAAACCGCAGCAAAAAATCGACGTGTTTATACTATTGAGTTATTTGACAAAATAGCATTACCTATAACTACAATTGTATTTGTACTTGTTGGAGTTCCACTTGCTATTACTCCGCCAAGAGTGCGTTATAACCGAGGATTTTTATTCAGTATTCTAATTATATTTGCATATTACGTAATCAGAGCATTATCAATATCTTTTGGGGAAACAGGATCAATAAATGCCTTTCTTGCTGCTTGGCTGCCTAATTTTGTTCTATCAGCCTGGGGGGCTTGGCTTTATTACAGAAAAGTTTATACAATTACATAAAATCTCCACCTTTTAGTGGTAAAAATTTTTATTCACTTGTTTTAGAATGTTTGTATGGATAATAGCCGAAAAAATAATGTTAGTAATGATTTTTTCTCAAGTAGCACCGGCAGTGTAAACAGTGCTAACCCTTTTAATGCAAGTTTTAACGCCGGTGAACAAAAAATTCAAACGGTTAAACGATTAAACGGCTACGATTCCACTATTTTGAATAAAAATGCATTCGACGAAAATGAATCTAAAGGGCTAAGTTTAGACTACAGAATTAAAGAAAAAGAATCTTCTATAAAAGAGCTTGATTCCAGAATCAAAGTTGCTGATAATTACGGTGCTTCAAATGAGACTTTGGGATTGAAAGCTAAACGCAATAGATTATTAGAAGAACTTAACAGTTTAAAAAGACAACAACTTTATGCCGGCAGAGTTTTAGGAGAAGAATTTTCCCACGAAAGTCTCAAAACCAGAATGCCTGTTATATATAAAATTCAAGATTTCATTTCAAGACAAATTCTTGCCAGACTTTCTAAAAAAATACATTCAATTATAACTCTGAGTGATTCTCTGGAAAAACTTTCCGACATAAATCGCAGTGTAAATGAACTTATGGATATGAATGTTCCATATGGGGAAAAAGTTCAAAACTATGAACGATTAACAGAATACCTTAATCAAGCAAGTGTTATACATTCAAGAATTTCCCGTTCATTAGGTAAACGAGGATAATTAAAAGATTAAAGATTAAAAAAACAGAAACCTTTTTCAGGTTTCCGTTCTTTTATACTCCAATCCTTTGTTTATTATATTGCCTTCTTATAACTATTTTCTTCTCGAAACATAATCGTCTTTTTGTCTGATATAAAGAGCTTTAAGTTTTTCATCATCAACAACGCTTAAATGAACATTCACAAAATGATCATCGGTATTGTTTCTACCAATTAACATTCCACGCAAAAGTATTGAATTTTTCGCGATATAACCTTTTGCACCACGTCCTGCTTCTACAAAATCCCCTTCGGAATTTTGAGTAAACACTCTTACAGAATCACCCATTTGTTGGCAGAAGAAACGTTTTTTCAACTGACAATTTTTGAGTGCAGTATGTTTATCTTGTGTTGGATTTTTGTAAAATTCTACAAAATAGCCCTTAGGAGAGTTCCAAACACGTTTACCATCAGCGGTTTTTACTGTGAAAGCTTCTTTAGGATATGCAAGACGTAATTTTCCATATCCCTCAGGTCTATCCTTGTAATCTCTAAATTCTGTATCATAAGTCAAATCCACACCAGGACGAGATTCTAACAAGTTGATATCGTCAATTTCTTTTGTATTGTATTCCCATTCACGAATACCTTCAAGATGAATAATATTTCTTTTTGCCTTTGGATCAGTAATATCAACATCCGCTGAATCGTTATCAAAGATATTCATATCTGTCATCAACGTATCCAAAAGTTCCGGTCTTACCCATTCAATTTTCCATTTTTCGATCGAATCAACAGGATTTACGTAATCACCGGAATCCACGACAACCGAATCACCCGTTACAAAAGGATCAATATACATTGTATCCCTTCCACCCGGAACAATCGGTATTATAGGAATTGTATCTACATTTGTAGTATCAATCAATGTTGTATCTACATTGCTGGTATCACGCCCTTGCCCTGGACCACCATGTTCAACAACAAGCGTGTCACTAACTATAGCCTTGGCATCTGCTTCAATTTCCGGGAACCACTCGCAGCTTGCCATACTCAAGCCGGTCGCTAAAATAACAGGATAAATCGCCTTTCTTAAATTATCATCACCGGTAAAATATACTGAAGCATCCAATTTTGCCGGCTTCGGAGTTGGACACTGTGCCAAATTTTTATTTACATTTGGACGATTAGATTTCGTACCGGAAAAACTACTAACTAAGTTAACATGCATTTTTAATGCCTCCTAATTCAAATTTTCTATATTCGCTAGTTTTAATACATGAACAAAAATTAACTTGCTAGAATATTTACAATTCTTAACAGGTCAACAATACAAGCCTTCATAATATTAAAACTTCAAAAAGTTTTAACTAACCTTCAGCAAGTTTTTCTCGAACCAGTTTTTCGATTTCAGCGAGCATATCAGAGTTTTGTTCAAGATATTCTTTCGCCTTTTCACGTCCCTGACCGAGTTTTTCATCGTTATAACTAAACCAGGCACCTGCTTTTTTGACGATGTCAAAATTAACCGCAACATCAAGAATATTGCCTATTTTAGAAATACCTTTACCGAAAATAATATCAAATTCAGCAGCACGGAAAGGTGGGGCAACTTTATTTTTTAATACTCTAACGCGAACATGTATGCCAACCTCGCCATCATCACCTTTAAGCGTATCGGTCTTTTTAATTTCCATACGAACAGAAGCGTAGTATTTAAGAGCGTTACCACCAGTTGTTGTTTCAGGATTGCCGTACATAACACCAATTTTCATACGCAACTGGTTAATAAAAATAACCGTGGTGTTAGTTTTGCCAATAATACCTGTTAATTTCCTCAAAGCCTTTGACATCAAACGAGCTTGAAGCCCCATTTGCTGATCTTCCATAGAACCCTCAATTTCAGCTTTAGGAACAAGGGCTGCAACCGAGTCAACTACAACAATATCAACAGCACCGGAACGAACAAGTTCTTCTGTAATATCAAGAGCCTGTTCACCTGTATCAGGTTGAGAAATCAAAAGATTATCAACATCTACCCCCAAATTTCTTGCATATTCAGGATCAAGAGCATGCTCAGCATCAACATAAGCTGCAATACCACCCTTTTTCTGACATTCAGCGACAATGTGCTGAGCAAGAGTTGTTTTACCGGAACTTTCAGGTCCGTAAACTTCTATAATACGACCACGCGGAACACCACCTATTCCAAGTGCAATATCCAAAGACAACGCACCGGTAGGGATAGCATCAACACTAACAGTAGTCTTGTCGCCAAGTTTCATAATAGAACCTTTGCCGAAATCTTTTTCAATTTTTTCAATCGCAAGCTTCAAAGCCTTATTACGTTCTTCGCTTATATTGCTCTCAGTAACTTCTTTTGTAGCCATGTATTTAAAACCTTATTATTCCCAAATATAAACTTCTTTTTTCTTATAAAAGCCTAATGCTACAGGTTTGTAGCTGTTTAATTCATTTTTCAACTGATAAACTTCTTTATTTAGATCAACAATTTTTTGTTTTAAAGTTTCGTTGTCTGTTTTGCAGCGAATAAGTTCTACTACAACATCATCCATACCTTCAAGTTTTTCATCAATAACTTTTGCTATTTTAGTACTAAGCTTTGATTCAAGCTCTTGAAGTGAAGTAAGAATACTTCTAACCGCAGCATTGTTACTTTCCGATACATTAGCATAAGCAGGAGCTTTCACCGCAATCGGATTGGATACAGCACTCTTAACACCAGTCTGCACTTTTCTAAGATTCTTAACCTCATCATATGAAAAATACGTATGTCCTTTTTCATTTTTTCGAGGACGAATCGAAGCTTTTTTACAAAGTTCAACAATTTCTTTGTTGTCAGTTTTCAAGATAGTTCTAACTTCTTGAGGTGTTAAAGTTCTCTCTTTCATTTTAGTTTCAATCATTTTCATCTATCCCTATAAAATAAAAAACATTTCCCGCTTACATTCTATTACAGTCTCATAAAATAGACAAACAATTTTTTATAAACATGAAGAAATGTAACGAGTACATTTTTTGCGTAAAAAAAGACTCCGTTTAGCGGGGTCTTTTTTAACTTAGTGTGTTTAATAAAAATCCTATATAGCTTTTTGAACTTTTCCGGCTTTCAAGCAAGAAGTACAAACTCTAATTCTTTTTGTTGCACCATTAACAACAGCTTTAACTGTTTGAAGATTTGGTTCTTGAGTATGAACGATTTGCTTATGAGAGAAAGTTAACTTTGCAGCTTTGATAGGAGCTTTTCCACAAATTTCACAACATTTAGCCATTTTTATTTTCCTTTTTCTAGTGTACTTGTTTGACAAATACAATAATAATCCAAAAATACTATTTTGCAAGCACGATGTAAAAAAATGTTACTAATGCATTTATGTTTGTGATAACATTCATTTATGGAGAATAATAAAATTAAAATTGGGATTATTGGACTCGGAACGGTAGGAACAGGCGTTTTCAAAACCTTGCAATCTTTTGACAATATAGAAATAGTAAAAATTGCAGTTAGAAATAAAAATAAAAAACGCAACATCGAAAACTTAGACGAAAATTTAATCACAGACAATCCTTACGAAGTAGTAAACGATCCGTCAATTCAAATTGTAGCTGAACTTATAGGCGGAACAGAACCTGCATTTGATCTTATAAAAACTGCGATATCGAACGGTAAACACATAGTAACCGCAAATAAAGAACTTTTAGCTAAACATGGTGAAGAATTGTTCAACTTTGCAGAAGCTAACAACAAAGTTATACTTTACGAAGCAGCTATTGCAGGTGGTATTCCTTTAATAATGCCTATTAAAACAATTCTTGCAGGAAATAAAATTAATAAAATTAAAGCAATTCTAAATGGAACAACAAACTACATTCTGACCAAAATGGATGTTCAAAATGCATCTTATGAAGACGTTTTGAAAGAAGCACAACAGCTTGGTTATGCTGAAACTGACCCTACAGGAGATGTTGAAGGGTATGATGCTGCTTATAAAATTACAACTCTTGCGACAATTGCATTTAAAAAGCGTATAAAATTTGCAAATGTATATCGCGAAGGTATAACAAAAATTCGTCCTGAAGACATGAAGGCAGCCAATGAAATGGGTTACAAAATCAAACTCATTGCTTCGGCTGAACTCGATGAAGCCGGCAATGCTGATGTAAGAGTTCACCCAATGCTTGTGCCAAAGTCAAAAACACTTGCACATATTGATTACGTCACAAATGCCGTAACTTTGAGCGGTCATCCGGTTGGCGAAGTTACACTTTCAGGACCCGGAGCCGGTGAGTTTCCTACAGCAAGCTCGGTTGTCGGAGATATTTTAGCTATAGTTTCCGAAATCGGAAAAACAGATTATCTTTTACCAATGATGCGTTGTAACCATCACGAAAACGCAACACCGGTAAATATTTCTGATACAAAGAACAAATACTATCTTTCAATTTGCTCTAAGAACAGTCTTGGAGTTATCGGTCGTATAGGTCAAGCCTGTGAAGCAAATAATATAAGCCTTGCAAGTATCGTCCAAAAAGAAGTTGAAGGTTCTTATGCCGATATAACAGTCATTACTGAACTTTGCCGTGAACAAGATATGCAAAAATTTATTGATACAATAAATAATGATGCAGCGATAACCAAAGTTAACAGTTTAATTAGAGTACAGGTTTAAACAAAAAGCGGCGGGCTGAAAGCCCGCCGCTTTACTTATTAATCCCAGTTTGTAGATGAAACGGATACCTGTCTTCCGGTTAATTTATTTTCTGTGTGAAGTTCATAATCATAACCTCGCAAAGAACTTGTGACATTTGTTTTTGTAAGTTTTGCTATACCGACTTCAACAAACTTATTACCCTCTTTTTTCAGAAATACCATTTGCATATTACCATCTGCATCAATTGTTGCAGTAGTTTTGTACTTGCCATCATCAGATATTACTTCATCATATCCTGTTTCCACAAGTCTGAAACTTGTAAAGTTATCTATCATAAGCCAGCCGCCACCAAGAGTTTCAGAAAATTCCAATATTCTGTCAAAGTGGGCATCGTAACCTTCTGAAGCCATTTCTTTAGGGTCAGTTACCGGTTCGTGCATTACATGATCGTATGTTATTAATTCTTTGGTTTCTTCATCTGTGTGATATTTAATAATTTCAAATGCACCGTTCTTGCCTTTAACAGAAACTTCACCACCTGCAACATTTCCATCCAGGTCATAATATTGACGTTGTGTTATATTACCATTACGATACTCAATTGAACGACCGAACTCCTCAACCATAATGCTTTCACCGGTTTGAGGATTTTCGTAGAAAACTCCGCCGTTTGTTGTCATCATGCTGTCATTTTTTTGGTAACCTGCCGCAGTAAGTTCTTTTTCCGTTGGAAAATGTCCATTAATAATTTTTGCCGGAGAATTTTTTACAACGTACTGTGCTACACCTAGCGAAGGCTGAGTTCCGTCGTAAAATGATTCCGCTTGTTCGCCATTAAAATAAGCTACACGCTTGATTGATCCGTCTTTATAGTAGTTTTCTCGAACCTCTATTTTTACACCTGTTTCAATCCCGGTAGAATATTCTGATCTTTGTACTAAATGTCCCGAATCATCCAGCCACATTTTTACGCTTTGTGCATCTTTATACTGAACATTAATAACAGTAAAACCACTTTTACTCTTACTTATAGTAACTTTGTCACCGCTATCATTTGTATAAATGCGTTTTCCGTTCGATTCTTTCAAAAACTTCATATCATTGTTCTGCAAAACATCATCAACATTTACCTGACGACGTAAATCATTTTTATCATCGTTATTAACAGGATTCGACGCATGTGTAGTTGGCGATGTTGTCACAGGCGTTATTTGTTGTGATGATTGAGAAGATGTAGTACTATAAACAAACGTCCCTTGCGAAATAAGTTTCATCTCACGATTTAAAACTTCTTGAGCCATGTGTTGACGATTTTTTACCGCATTAATATCTTCTTCGACTCTTGTACTTTCGCCAACTTTTTGTTTATTTTTATCATACTGATAAGTCGTAACAGTATCATCATAACCGTCTCCGTCTTTGTCTTTGTAGCGTTTTACGGTGCTTGATCCATCTTCATTATGGTAATACTGATCTACCATGTACAATTCATCTTCGGTAATATCCCCGTCACCATTAAAATCTTTGTAATGAATGACCCTATCTAATTTCCCGGTTTCAGCATTTCTGTTTTTAACCTTGAAAATAGACTCTCCAGCTTGCAAATGTGCAATTACCTTTTTAGTTTCTCTAGATCCGGTACCACCATTCGTACCAGAATTTGGATTAACTCCTTCTAATGCCATTTCTCTTGATCTCCTTTCGTATTTATTTAAGCACCACGTATTTAAAAAATTAATAGTTAATAACTATTATTTACATGTTAAATAACGGTATTTTGAAATTTAAATTTACTTTTTTTGTACAAAAATTTACAAAAATTAACAGTTATTAACAATTAAAAGACACTTAATATGCATTAGAAATTTACTAATACAAAATTTATAATAGTTACTATGGAAAAAAATTTTGAGCTTGAGAAGCGTTTTGGAGCCAAGCTTGCCTACATAAGAAAATCCAAAAAATTATCACAGATGAAACTTGCCGAAATCGTGGATATGAATTTCAATTATATTGGTCAAATTGAACGTGGTGAAGCTAATGTAACAATAAAAACTATGCATATTTTAGCTAATGCACTTAATGTAGAACTTAAAGATTTATTTGATTTTTCGTTTTAGGGTTTCAAGATATTTTTATTAAAATGTTATGTAAAACTATTTGTAGTATAATTAAATAGAAAAAGAGGGAAAGTATGTATTATCAAGGATTGATTAATAAATATAGAGAATTTTTACCGGTTACGGATGCAACTCCTATTGTGACTCTGAACGAAGGTAACACGCCGCTTATCAAAGCAGATAATCTTGCAAAAAAAATTGGTATAGAGGCAGAAATTTATTTAAAATTTGAGGGATGTAATCCAACAGGCAGTTTTAAAGATCGTGGAATGACGATGGCAGTAACAAAGGCAAAAGAATCCGGTTCCGGAGCGATAATATGTGCTTCAACCGGTAACACTTCAGCTTCAGCCGCAGCCTACGGAGCAAAAGCAGGATTAAAAACATTTGTTTTAATTCCTGACGGGTACATCGCACTTGGTAAGCTTTCTCAAGCGATGATGTATGGAGCTGAAATTATTGCTATTCAAGGAAATTTTGATAAAGCACTTGAAGTAGTTCGTGAAATCGCTGAAAAATATCCTATAACACTTGTAAATTCGGTTAATCCATACCGCATTGAAGGTCAAAAGACAGGTGCCTTTGAAATTTGCGAAGCACTTGGACAAGCCCCTGATTACCATTTTATTCCTGTAGGAAATGCCGGAAACATCACTGCATACTGGAAAGGATACAAAGAATGGCATAATTTAGGCAAAATTTCATCTCTACCAAAAATGATGGGATTTGAAGCAGAAGGAGCAGCTGCAATTGTAAAAGGAGAAAGAATTTTAAACCCTGAAACTCTTGCAACAGCAATCCGTATCGGAAATCCAGCAAGTTGGAAATTTGCCGAAGCAGCTCGCGATGAAAGCAATGGTATGATAAATTTCGTTACTGATGAAGAAATTGTAAAAGCATACAAACTCATAGCTTCTTGTGAAGGTGTTTTGGCTGAACCGGCTTCAGCAGCTTCTGTCGCAGGATTGATAAAAGTTAAAGACCAAATTAAAACTGGATCAAAAATCGTTTGCATTTTAACAGGCAACGGTTTAAAAGATCCTGATAACGCTATAAAATACTCAAATGCAGATGTTAAAAAGACATCTTCAGATTTAAATGACATACTAAAAGTTATGGCTATTTAGTGTCAACAAATGTATAAGCATTAAAATCCAAAGATCCGTATATGATTTTAACCCTATTATCATTTTGAGGGATGAATTTTGCGAATAAAATTTCATCCTCACCAAAATCATCTGCCGTTTCAACAGCAGGAAGTTTTGCCATTAAATAATGAGCTTGATAAAGACTCAAAAAAGGCTTACCGTCAACAATTTCTCCTTTTACCTGATAATGTCCAACAGGAACAATATTTTCACCTATTTTTAAATCCATATAAACACAAATAACCGGATCTCCAGCTTTTTCCTCGTTTGTACCATTTTGAATTTGTTCAGATTCATTAGCTTCATTAAAGGCCTCGCCCTTTGGTTTTTTCCGATTTTCAGCCCAATTTTTCCACTTATTAACCTTTGAATCAATTTTTTTCAAAGCTTCTTCAAATTCTTCATCTGAAACAGGTTTTGTTTCTTCACCCGTATCAGGCAAAGCATAATTTTCCCAACTCTCAGTTCCTGTTATATTGAAATCATCTGCACAAACCGGCAAACAAAATGCCAACGACAAAATTAAAACTAAAAATCTTTTCATACAGATATTTTAATAATTCTACCCAAAAAGTAAACCCGACATTTATAGGAAATTTGACTCCCCCGCTGCCCTCTTGCATTTTTGCATCTATATAATATAATTAGGGAAATGGATGAGTCATTTAGTACAATTACCACAAATTGGTTTATAATCTTATTTTTATTGTTAATAAATGCGTTTTTTGTAGCAGCCGAATTTGCGATAGTTAGAGCGAGAAAAGTCAAAATTGAACAACTTACAAAAGAGGGTAATGTTGAAGCAAAGCTTGCCCTAAAAGCTTTGGAAGATGTTAATTTCTTTATTGCAGCGGTTCAAGTGGGTGTGACAATTGCAAGTATTGGTATCGGTTGGTTTGGATCTCCAACAATCGAAAAAATGCTAACACATATTTTGACAAATTTTCCATCTGCAAGTGTATATTTGGCAAATTCAATTATTGCTATCTGTGCATTTTTAATAATAACATTTTTGCATGTTTTAATAGGCGAACAAGTTCCAAAATGTATTGCACTTCAGTATCCTGAAAAAATTGCCGTGCTTGTTGCTAAACC
This sequence comes from bacterium, assembly GCA_017471365.1. Taxonomy (GTDB): domain Bacteria; phylum Cyanobacteriota; class Vampirovibrionia; order Gastranaerophilales; family Gastranaerophilaceae; genus Zag111. Next base: position 11,277 of record JAFUUC010000036.1, on the reverse strand, counting down.
AATGAATATGTTTATGGCAATTTCAAAACCCTTTGTATGGCTTTTAAATCATTCTTGCAACGGTATCTTAAAAACACTTAGAATACCCGTAAATTCTTCACTTAGAACAGTTCATACAATTGAAGATCTTGATCTTTTGGTTGACACAAGTTTTGACGAAGGTGTTTTAAATGAAACTGAAAAAGACATGTTTCACAACGTATTTCAGTTTTCTGATTTGACAGCACACGAAGTTATGACACCAAGAACAGATATGATTTGTGTACCAAAAGATATGCCACTTGAAGAATTGAATAAAATTGCGACAGAAAATCAATACACCCGTTATCCTGTTTATGACGGAGATATCGACCACATAACCGGACTTGTTCACGTAAAAGATTTGTTTCAACTATCATTGAATAATGAAGTTTGTCCCATAGAAAAAATTCAACGCAAAATCGAACTTGTTCCGGAAACTATTACACTTGATAAACTAGTAATGATGTTCAAAAAAACAAGAAGCCAAATGGCAGTAGTAGTAGACGAATTTGGAGGAACATCCGGAATTATTACTCTTGAAGACGCTCTTGAGGAAATTTTCGGTGATGTTCAAGATGAATTTGATATCGATGAAGAAATTGATATTAAAGAGGTTAAACCCAACCACTACTTTATCAATGGTATGATGAGACTCGATGAACTTGCAAATTATTTTAACCTTCCGGAAGAAGAATTAGATGTTGAAGATGTTGATACTATCGCAGGTCTCGTAATCAAGGAACTCGGACGTATTGCAAATGTTGGAGACAGCATTGTTTATAAAAGCTTCCGAATAACCGTAAAAGAAATGGACGGAGCAAGAATTACAAAACTTTTTTTAATCTACGAACCTGTAGAAAGTGAAGTAAGCAAATAATTTAAGTTCTATTTATTAGAAACTTAATTACAAATATATCAAATAAGAAAGCACCTTTTTATAAAGGTGCTTTCTATATGTGTAGTATTACTTAAAACTTAAGTTTAAATAATGCCGTCTGAGCCAATTTGAAAATCAGGAGCTCCAAACATTCCTTCAATTTCTTCCAAAATTGCGGAAGGCTTTCTCGCTTGATTTCTTTGAGCTACTGCACGTTTTCTTTCTTCACGGTCTCTTTCTTCACTTGCATTTGTCAAATGATGGAAACCTGTACCAGCCGGTATCAAACGACCAATGATAACGTTTTCTTTCAAACCTCTCAAAAGATCTTTCTTACCTTCTACAGCAGCTTCGGTCAAAATTCTCGTTGTTTCTTGGAATGAAGCAGCAGAGATAAAGCTTTCAGTATTCAATGAAGCCTTTGTAATACCAAGCAACATATATTCACAAGTTGCAGGAGTTTTTTCAGCTTCAATAGCATCTTTATTAGCCTTTTCAAATACTTGAACTTCAACCAATTCTCCCGGCAATAAATCAGTATCACCGGCATCAACAACTTTAACTTTCTTAGTCATTTGACGAACAATTACTTCAATATGTTTGTCAGCAATTTCAACGCCTTGTGAACGGTATACACGTTGTACTTCATCAACCAGATACTGTTGAACAGCTTCCGGTCCACGCAAACGCAATACTGAAGCAGGATCCGGTGAACCTGATGTTAATTGTTCACCTTTAGCAATCTTTTGACCGTCTGAAACAATTACGCTAGCATCAATTGTATACTCGATTTCATCAACCAAAGCCAATGAAGTATATTCACCTTTCTTGTCAATTTCAAGTCTGACAATGCCGTCATGATCAGCAACATAATTTGATTCAGAATTGATTACAAACAATTCTTGACCCTTCTTAACTTTCTGACCGTCAGCAACAAGAAGTTCACTGCCCTTAGTAAATTCTTTGATTTCATCAACCAAGAACAAACCAGCGAAACCGTTTTCATCGACTTTAATTTCAGCAACACCATCATGTTCTGCCAAGATAGCACAATCTTTCGGACGTCTACCCTCCAAAAGTTCTTCTACTTTAGGCAAACCTTGAACGATATCACCTGTTTTTTCTCTTTCATAAGTCAAAGATACAATCAAGTCACCTCTAAGCACCAAAGCACCTTCAACAACTTGCAACATCGTACCAGGGCTGATTAAATAAGGACGACCGTTTCTTACAGAAACAACACCTTTATTAACGCCGGTTACTATACCTGAAACAGATGTTTTTTCACCACTATCAGCAATAACTTTGTCTGTTCTTACTAAATCGCCTTTTTTAACAGTCGGTTTACCTTTAATTTTGATATCTGTTTTATAATCATCAGAGATCAAAAGCAACCTTCTTGCTCCTTCTTCGCTATTTTGAATAGAAGCAACTGCATCATGCATTGCAAGAACTTGAGTTTTAGCTACCGGAGTTTTAGCGTCGATTGTTTGACCATTCTTAACAAGCAATTCAGTTTGCAAAGATTCACCAGCAGCACCTTCAAGTTCACGACGAACAATTAGGTTTTCTAATACAACTATTCTCAAGTTGTCTTTAGAATCAAGTTCAACCATACCTTTAAGATGTGAAAGGTAGCCCTCCATTTTAAGAACTAAACTTGTTCTTGTTAAAGTGGCACCATCCATATTTCTAACTCTTGCACCGTCTTTATACTGCAACTGAGTAACAGGAACGATATTAATAAGTTCATCAGTTGTATTAAACTGAATAGAAACTTCACGTTGTTTAACGTTCAATACTTGAACCGGTCTTACAAGAATTTGGATAGGTTGATTTTCGATAGCATCTTCATCAAGCATTTCAACATCTTCGTCCAAATCATCTATCTGCAAATCATCAGTTGCAGTATCCATAATTGTTACGATAGAAGTTGTTTTTGCCTTAATGCCATCTGCAATCACAGTACCTTTCTTAATAACTTCACCTTCATCAACTTTTAATTCAGAAATATTAGCCAATTGATGAACTTCACCAGGTCTGATTGTAATTTCGTGAATTACATCATTGTATTCTTTAAACTCAACAATACCGTCAATGTGACAATATAAATCTTTAATTACCTCAGTTCCAGCACTAACAGAAGTTCCATTTTCAACCATCTTCAAAGTAGCATCTTTGTTAATTTGGTGAACTTCTTCCGGAATAAATACAACTTTTCCTGGTTTTGTAATAATTTGATTTTCATCAACTTCAACATCGACATATCTAATTTCACCTGAAGAAGGAACAGAACAATCATCATCAATAAGTTCGGCTATTACATAACCGTTTTCTACAGTTGTATCAACCGGAGTTTTAACAATATATTTTTCACCGGTTTTGTCGACTGTCCACAATTGTTCTTTCTTAGTTCTTTCAAATGTAACATTATCAGGTTGCAACGAAGCTATAACAATTGTTAATTCTTTACCGGAAACAATTTTCTTGATCTTTTTACCTTCAAATTTTGAATCTTCAAAAACAAGATCAGAGCCAATTCTAACTTCACCACCGTGTTCACAAATAGTAGAAGTTTCCGCTAATTTTTCACCTGCTGAAACCTTTTGTTGATCTTTAACAATAACCTTTGAACCAGCAGGAAGTGCATAAACATCACCACCCAATACCCAAACAATTCCTTGTTTGTTTGCTGTTCTCAAAATGTTGCCTTGTCTGTCTTTCTTTTCATCAGCCTTAAAATCTTCAAATCTGATTTCACCGCTGATATCACTGAAAATATCTTTTGTAGCTTTTTCTGTCAAACGGCTGCTGTCACCTTTTGAAGAAGGAGAATATTCAGCCATTTTAAAGCCTTTTTTAACCTTATCGCCATCTTTAACAAATACTGTCGCATTTGACGGAATATGATACTTGGTAGTTCTTTTTTCGCCTTTAACTTCCAAATCAGCTTCGTACATAGCTACTTGAACAATTTCACCGTGACGGGTTCTAAGTTCTCTTGTTTTAATTTTAGAAACAACAGTACCGGCTTCATAAGCTTTGATTTCTTTCATAGCTTCTTTAACGCCAACCGCACCACCTGTGTGGAATGTTCTCATTGTAAGCTGTGTACCAGGTTCACCAATTGATTGAGCCGCAATAATACCAATTGCTTCACCGATATCAACCATCTTTTGAGTTGTTAATGCCCAACCATAACATTTCTGGCAAACACCATACTCTAAATCACAAGTCAATGCAGAACGAACTCTGATTTCTTCAAGATCAAGTGCAGAAAGTTTTTTGATATCATCACGGTCAAGAGTTGTACCGTTAGAAATCACAACGTTTCCATCCTTATCAAGGACATCTTGAGCAACCGTTCTACCCAGCAATCTGTCAATTAACGGAACAATAATTGCATCTCCGTCAACAATAGGTTTCATATTAATATATTTGTCAGTGTGACAATCAACATCTCTGATAATAACGTCTTGAGCAACGTCAACCAAACGTCTTGTCAAATAACCTGAATCGGCTGTTTTTAACGCTGTATCAACAAGACCTTTTCTGGCACCATAAGATGAAATAATGTATTCAGTAACTGACAAACCTTCTTTAAAGTTTGATTTAATAGGCAAGTCGATGATCTGACCTTGAGTATCAGCCATCAAACCTCTCATACCAACTAATTGTGATACCTGAGATAAGTTACCTCTTGCACCGGAGAACGCCATCATATATACAGGATTTAATCTGTCAAAGTTTTGTACAACTTGTTCAGTCAGTTTCGCAGTTGTTTCTGCCCACGTATCAATAACCTTTGTATAACGTTCAACTTCGGTAATTTCACCTTTTAAGTATTTATTTTGAGATACTTCAATCTCTTTTTCTGCTGATTTCAAAAGTTCCTTTTTAACTTCCGGAACAGAAAGGTCTGCAATAGAAATTGTAGTCCCGGATAAAGTAGCATATCTGTATCCTAATGTTTTTAAAGCATCAGCAAGATTTGCTTCTTTAGCCCCACCAAATTCCAAATACATTTGACCCAATAACTTCTTCAATGAACCTTTGTCCATTTGCTTGTTAATGAAATCAGGTAATTTCTTTGTATGTGTATATGTCATTTCCATTTGTTTTTCCTTTTAATTTTGTTGGGCAAACATGCCCCAACCTACTTAATTAAACTAACGCTTTCCTTATTTCTTCGTTGAAGATAATCCTACCAACAGTAGTTTCAAATCTTTCACCTTTTTCATCTCTAACAACGATCTTGTCATGAAGTTTGATTACTTTAACTTCGTAAGCGGATATAGCATCTTCAAAGCTATAGAAGTAACCTTGAACTTCTTGATTAGGATCTTTCATAGTAGTTAGGTAATACATACCCAATACCATATCCTGAGAAGGTGAAACAATTGGTTTACCATTTGCAGGAGCAAGCAAGTTGTTTGTAGCAAGCATCAACATTCTTGCTTCAGCTTGGGCTTCGATTGACAAAGGTACGTGAACAGCCATTTGGTCACCGTCAAAGTCAGCGTTAAACGCTGTACAAGCTAACGGATGTAACTGAATTGCACGACCTTCAACCAATTTTGGTTCAAATGCTTGGATACCTAATCTGTGAAGGGTTGGAGCACGGTTTAATAATACCGGATGACCATCAATCACTTCTTCCAAGATATCCCAAACAACTGCTTCAGAACGTTCAATTTTCTTTTTCGCAGATTTAATATTCTGAACATATCCTCTTTCAATCAATTTGTTGATAACAAATGGCTTGAACAATTCGATAGCCATTTCTTTTGGCAAACCGCATTGATTTAATTTTAACGAAGGACCTACAACGATAACTGAACGACCGGAGTAGTCAACACGTTTACCTAACAAGTTTTGACGGAAACGACCTTGTTTACCTTCAATAATGTTAGATAAAGATTTCAACGCTCTGTTGTTAGGACCAACAACTGTTCTACCGCGACGACCATTATCAATTAACGCATCAACGGCTTCTTGAAGCATTCTTTTTTCGTTTCTAACAATAATTTCAGGAGCGCCCATTTCCAAAAGTCTTTGTAAACGGTTGTTTCTGTTAATTACACGTCTGTACAAATCATTCAAATCAGATGTAGCAAATCTACCACCATCCAATTGAACCATAGGTCTCAAATCCGGAGGAGTAACAGGAACAATGTCCATTACCATCCATCTAGGATCTGTACCTGATTGAATTAAATTATCCAATAATCTTAATTTTTTAATTAATTTAGCTTTTCTTTGAGCGGCAACATTACCTTCCAGTTCTTCTCTTATGGCTTCTGCTGTAGCTTTCATATCAATTTCTGACAAAAGTTCTTTTATAGCTTCAGCACCAATACCAACTTTCAAAGTTGATTCAGGATTTTCTTCGATCCATTCTTCGTACTTGTCTTCAGAAACCAAATTGAACTTTTTAAATTCATCGTTGTCACAATCACCTTGATCAAGTACAACATAGCTGTTGAAATAAATTACCTGTTCAAGATCTTTCAAAGTCATATCAAGAAGTAAACCAAGATATGAAGGAATACCCTTCAAAAACCAAATATGCGAAACAGGAGCTGCAAGTTTGATATGTCCCATTCTGTGACGTCTTACCTTACTATCAGTAACTTCAACACCGCATCGTTCGCAGATAATGCCCTTGTGTCTTACTCTTTTGTACTTACCGCAATAACATTCCCAATCCTTTGTTGGCCCAAAAATTCTTTCACAGAACAAGCCATCGCGTTCAGGTTTCAATGTACGGTAGTTTATTGTTTCCGGTTTTGTAACTTCACCGTGTGACCATTGAAGTATTCTTTCCGGAGACGCTATACTAATTCGTATATAGTCAAAATAATCTATGCTTGTTGACATTTTTTAATTTTCTCCTTTATATTTGTGGGAATTACCCCACCCCGAAATTGAAGATTCCGACCCTCCCTCAAGGGGAGGGTACAAATCTTATTATAAATCACCAAAAGTGGTTGGTGTTTCAAAGAAGTTGATATTCAACAACTCTGAATCGACATCTGACAACGTGCGTTTTGGAGCGGCTTTTCTAAGATCGTCCATATCAGTCATCAAGTCTACTTCCGTACCATCTTTTTTCGCTACCGTAATATCCAAACCGATACTTTGCAATTCTCTTACAAGTACTTTGAAGGATTCCGGAATACCAGGTCTTGGGATATTATCACCTTTAACGATCGCTTCATAAGCTCTGTTTCTTCCGTTAACATCATCTGATTTGATAGTCAACATTTCTTGCAGAGTATAAGCAGCACCGTAAGCTTCGAGTGCCCAAACTTCCATTTCACCGAACCTTTGTCCGCCGAACTGTGCTTTACCACCGAGCGGCTGTTGGGTAACAAGTGAGTAAGGACCTGTACTTCTTGCGTGAATCTTGTCGTCAACAAGGTGAACGAGTTTCAAGAAGTATGTCAAACCTACAGCTACAGGTCTGTCAAACGGTTCACCCGTTCTTCCGTCGATAAGTGTAACCTTACCGTCTTCACCAACCCAATCGCAGCCTGACATCTTGATACCTTCAAGAAGTTCGCCCTTAGTAACTTTCTCGGATTCATTATCACCGTACATTTCATCGAATGAAGGTGCCTCATAGTGTTTACCTGTCAAATAAGCTGCCAAACCGAGAAGTAACTCGTAAGTTTGACCAACGTTCATACGAGAAGGTACACCCAGAGGATTCAATACGATATCAACCGGAGTTCCGTCAGGTAAGAACGGCATATCTTCTTTTGGAAGAATTCTTGAAACAATACCTTTGTTTCCGTGACGTCCTGAAAGTTTATCACCCACAGAAACTTTACGTTTTTGTGCTATGTAAACTCTGATTACAGTATTTGCACCAGGTGGCAATTCGTCACCTTTTTCACGGTCAAATACTTTAACGTCAAGAACTCTGCCTCCGCCGCCGTGCGGAACTCGCAATGAATTATCTTTTACATCTCTTGCTTTTTCAGCAAAAATTGCTCTCAACAATTTTTCTTCAGGCGGATGTTCAGATTCACCTTTCGGTGTAACCTTACCAACCAAAATATCGTCAGGATAAACTCTAGCACCGATTCTAACAATACCGCGTTCATCCAAATGTCTCAAAGCATCTTCTGAAACGTTTGGAATTTCTCGGGTAATTTCTTCAGGTCCGAGTTTTGTTTGACGAGCTTCGATTTCTAATTTTTCAATGTGCAACGAAGTAAATACATCATCGTGAACACAACGTTCTGAAAGTAAAATCGCGTCTTCATAGTTGTAACCTTCCCAAGGCATATAAGCAACAATTACGTTTTTACCTAAAGAAAGCTCACCACCACAAGTTGAAGCACCGTCAGCAATTACATCACCTGCTTTAACCTTATCACCTTCGTGAACAATTGGTCTTTGGTTAATACAAGTATCTTGGTTAGACCTTACATACTTCATTAATGTATAGGTATGGAACTCACCTTTTTTATCTTTAATGACAATTTCTTCGCCGACAACTCTTTCAACTGTACCGTCTACTTCAGAAATTACAACCATACCGGAGTCTTTTGCTACACGAGATTCAAGACCTGTACCTACTCTTGGTCTTTGAGTAATCAAAAGAGGTACTGCTTGACGTTGCATGTTAGAACCCATCAAAGCACGGTTCGCATCATCATGTTCGATAAACGGAATCATTGATGTTGCAACAGAAATAATCTGAATCGGGCAAACACCCACAAAGTCGACCTTTGAAGATTCTACCATAACAAATTCTGAACGATATCTTGCAGGAACAATCTTGTCAACGAATGTTCTGTTTCTATTCAATTTAACATCAGCAGGAGCACAACGGTAATTTTCGTCAGCATCTGCTGTCATATAAACAACTTCATCTGTAACAACGCCGTTTTTAACAACAAAGAACGGAGATTCAATAAATCCGTAATCGTTAACTTTTGCGTGTGTAGCAAGTGAACCGATCAAACCTGCGTTAGGACCTTCCGGAGTTTCGATAGGACAAATACGTCCGTAGTGAGAAGGGTGAATATCACGAACAGGGAAACCTGCCCTTTCTCTTTGCAAACCACCAGGTCCTAATGCTGAAATACGACGTTTGTGAGTCAATTCAGCAAGCGGGTTGGTCTGGTCCATAAACTGTGATAATTGAGAACTTCCGAAAAATTCTTTCAAGGAAGCTACCAATGGTTTTGTATTCAACAAGTTCAAAGGTGTAAGAGTTTCAGAATCTTGAAGTGTCATTCTTTCTTTAACAATTCTTTCGATTCTTGAAAGACCAACTCTAAATTGGTTTTGTAACAATTCACCAACTGAACGAATACGTCTGTTTCCTAAGTGATCGATATCATCCAACTGACCTTCGTCATAAGTAAGATTAATCAAATATTCGATTGTTGAAACGATATCTTCAACCGTTAACGTTCTTTGATTTTGAGGAACGTTAAGGTTTAATTTTTTATTTAGTTTATAACGACCTACACGACCGATATCATATCTTTTAGCATCGAAAAATCTTGTTTCTAAGATTTGACGACCACCGGCAGCAGAAGCAGGATCGCCCGGTCTTATTTTTTTGTATAACTCAATTAAAGCTTCTTCTGTTGTTTCAGTAGAGTCTTTGTCAAGAGTTTTCTTCAAGAAATCAAAGTGTGTAAATTTGGATTCCATTTCTTGAACGGTAATACCCATAGCTTTCAACAATGTTGTAGCTAAAATTTTTCTGTTTTTGTCAATTTTTACGTGAACAATGTCATTTGCATCAGTTTCAAATTTAACCCAAGCACCGCGGTTAGGGATCATTGTTGCGTTGTATAGACGTTTTCCGTTAGGGGAAATTGATTTGTCGAAATAAACACCCGGAGAACGAACGATTTGAGAAACGATTACACGTTCTGCACCGTTTACAATGAAAGTACCCTTGTCAGTCATTGTCGGAATGTCACCGATGTAAACTTCCTGTTCTTTAATTTCACCTGAATCACGGTTAACTAATCTGATCATAACGCGTAATTGTTTAGCATAAGTAGCGTCATGAATTCTTGCTTCTTCAACAGTATACTTTGCATTGTCAAAAGTATAGTTTGGCAAGAAATGTAACTCTAATCTTCCGGTATAGTCTTTAACAGGAGAGAAAGCTAATAATTCTTCTTTCAAACCTTCAGTCAAGAACCATTCAAAAGATTTTTTTTGCACCTCAATAAGGTCCGGTAAATCGTCCAAACGAGTATGCGGTATACCCATCGGCGTTACCCTTTTTTCGTATTTTGTCTTAGACATTAAGTCACCTCTTTTTTAAATAATGGTGTGTACTACAAAAATTTTCTAACTTATGGCTGTAAACCCTCTGACTTTATATTGTCACCCTGAACTTGTTTCAGGGTCTATCAATTTTAAAGACAAATAATGCAATTTTCAGGGATTTGTAAAAGTTGGGAAAACCCGTTCATAGTCAAACTTCCGATGATTTTTGAAATACAGGCACACTTCACCTACTTTCACATTTGCATGTTCCTTTATCGTATTACATAAATATTAGTCGTCAAGAAGTCCGCCTATGCTTTTGCCTAATTTTTTATAAAAATCTTTACAAAAATTTACACACTAAATAGCATATAAAAAAGAGGGGGTGCGGGGTGCTGTAGCACCCCGCACCCCCTCAATCCCTCCTTCAAACAGAAAGGAAGTTATGAAACGGGAGAGATTGTTTTTTGTTTAATTCATCGCCTACGCAAACAACGCGGATATTGTTGTTATTGCGGTTGTTGTTGTTCCATTCCGTGTTCGAACTGTTGAAGTTGCGGTTCCACGCATTGTTCGAGTCGTTCTCGAGGTCACCCCAAAGGTTGAACCACGAAGCGGAGATTTCCGATGGATTTCAAATTCAGTTAATCGAATAGCTCAACTAACCGAACCCGCAGGGTAAGCTAAGCAAAACCTTATGGATTTTGGTTGCCTCAAATCGTTTATATATTGTTTTGGAAGTATTGCTACATAAAGGAGACGGACAACCACCATCTACTATGACGAGATGAAAAAGTACACCCTGCCAAACCGTAGCCTGACAAGCTCTGACTCAATCATCTCCCGTATTCATTATTTGTTAGTTTAACAAACCGGATATATACTTGTGATTTCTTTGTTAACGATATAATCAAATGGATAGACCCTGAAATAAATTCAGGGTGACAAGCTGGTTGCAAGTTAAACTATTTTGTCATTCTGAACTCTACAAAGCGAACCGCCGCAGCGGAGCGAGGACGTGTGAGCCTGTATGCAGGGCTGTTTCAGGATCTTTATCAATCTTTCCCTCCCTTGATAGGGAGGGAGTAAGGGTGGGTGGTTACATATGTTAAGTTTCATGTCAAAAT
>JAFUUC010000005.1 GCA_017471365.1 bacterium | reverse complement strand
CTATCGATTGCTGCAAATGCACACGGGGTAAGGGTTTCAGTTAGCCCCCCCCCCCCATAGGGTCGAAATGCAGTCATAGTGCGGGTTTTCAGGTTTGAAATTGTCCATAAGCCTTGCCTTTCCGTCGTTTTGACTGTTTTTGATTCTTAACTTCCGCGCGTGTTTCTTTAACACTCTCTCATTATAAACTATTTTTTTATCTTCCGCAAGACTTTAAAAAAACTATTTTATAAATTTCGTGTTATTATAGACATAAAGCAAGGAGAGAAATATGCATAATGTAAAAATAATTACCAAAGATTTATACTGGGTTGGTGCCAATGACAGGCGTATTGCCTTATTTGAAAGTGTTTATCCTGTCCCTAATGGAATTTCGTATAATTCTTATTTACTTTTAGATGACAAAACTGTCCTTTTTGACACAATAGATAAATCTGTTAATCATCAGTTTTTTGAAAATATCGAATATGTCTTGAACGGAAAAAACCTTGATTATCTTGTCATAAACCACATGGAACCGGATCACTGTGCTGAAATTGAATCTATTACAAAAAAATATCCACAGGTGAAAATTGTTTGTAATACTAAAACTCAAACAATGATTAATCAATTTTTTAATTTTGAATTACCTGAAAATCAGTGGCAAATAGTTAAAGAAGGTGATACTCTCAAAACCGGTAATCATAATTTAACATTTGTTTTCGCTCCAATGGTTCACTGGCCTGAGGTTATGGTAACTTATGATACTACTGACAAAATTTTGTTCAGTGCAGACGCTTTTGGAAGTTTTGGGGCAATAGACGGAAACATTTTCGCCGATGAAGTTGATTTTGATCATCGTTATATGGATGAAGCCCGCAGATATTATACAAATATTGTCGGGAAATACGGAATGCAAGTACAAACCCTTCTAAAAAAAGCCGCAAATATCGAAATTAAGATGATTTGTCCTTTACATGGTTATGTTTGGAGAAAAGATCTTGAAGTATTTATTGATAAATACAACAAATGGTCAAATTACGAACCTGAAATCAAGTCCGTATTAATTGCATACTCATCAGTTTATGGAAACACACAAAATGCGGCAGAAATTCTTGCCGGTAAACTTGCACAACTTGGTATAAAAGATATCAAAATGTACGATGTTTCGGTAACACATCCTTCTTATATAGTTGCTGACATATTTAAATATTCACATATAGTGTTTGCCTCAACAACTTATAATATGGGGATTTTTGTTAATATGGAAAACCTTTTACATGATGTAACTGCTCACAACTTGCAAAATCGCAAAATTGCAATTATCGAAAACGGTTCATGGGCTTGTTGTTGCGGGAATCAAATGACTGAAATAATTTCAAAATGGAAAAATACAGAAATTATCGGCAACAATGTACAATTAAAATCCTCTGTAAAGTCCAATACCAGAAATGAACTTGAAATCTTAGCTCAAGAAATAACAAAAACAATGTAACAAAACTAAAAAAGGAGAAAGAATTATGACAATTGAAAAGAAAATGGAAGCAGCTTTTAATGAACAAATTAACAAGGAGTATTATTCAGAGTACCTTTATCTTGCAATGAAAACTCGTTTTGCACAAATGGGTCTTGCAGGATTTGTAAACTGGTTTGATATTCAAGTTAAAGAAGAAAGAGCTCACGCCGAAGGAATGTATGAATATGTACTAGAACGCGGCGGAGATGTTGAATTATTTGCTATTGACAAACCGGAAATTCAAGGAACAACTCCTGTTGAAATCTTTAGACAGGTTCTTGAACACGAACAATATGTAACTTCCAGAATTAATGCTGTTTATGATGTAGCAGAAGAAGTTAAAGATCGTGCTGCAATGTTATTTTTGAATTGGTATGTAAAAGAACAGGTTGAAGAAGAATCAAGCGTTGGCGATGTATTATCAAGACTTGAAATGATTGGTGACGATAAACAAGGACTTCTTGCTCTTGATAAAGAACTTGCTACAAGAGTATTTAATCCGCCTGTTATTGGTTAAACCTCCAAAAAAGAAAGTCTCATCAAATTGATAAGACTTATAAATATACATTTACCCCACAGTCATGCTATCATCAATATTTTTTTTTGTCAAGTCTTATATTTTTATTAAGTATCCAAATGGTGGATTTTTATATTAATTTCTTGAAGTCTTTTAAATAATATTGTAAAATCTAATTATGAAGAAGGTTAGTTTTATATTAATACTTTTCATGCTTTCTTTTTTACCCTGCTATTCTCAATCAATCGATATTAAAAAGAATGAAAACGACAGGGTTGTTTTCGTTTACCATATTCCTGATGATGAACCAATTGTTCAAAATGAACAAGATGTTGATAACGAAATAATTGAAGAAATAACCAGCGATGATGTTACCGCAGATACTTCTCCTGTAGCAGAAAATAGTGAAGAAAATTTTTTTGATGAAGATGATGAATACGAAATTGAAGATATGTATGCAGATGTATTAAAAGGTTATGCAGCATACAATGAGGGTGAAGATGATGAAATTACACTTGAAGATAATGAGATTCTTGTTTTGAATATCAAAAAACCTCAAAGAATTAGTGCGGCAAATTATACACAGCTACAAACAACCCCTCTAAAATTTTATAATAACAGTTATTCCAAATATTATACACCTGAATATAGTATAACTCCTATTTCAAGTACAAATTACAAGCAGCTTGGCGGATTTAAAGCCGGTACTGTTTACAATCAAATTATAGATTATGGAGAATTGGAACAAACTTCAGGTATATTTTCAAGCTACCAGTATAAAAGATTTTTAATAAAAACTTCATACCAAAAAACAGTTAACACAACAAATAATAATTATAACGATAATTTTTATTTCTCTCCGGAATTTAAATTAAATCAATATTTTACATTAAAAGAGAATTTCTCCGCAGACGTGACAAAACGTCGAAAAAAAGCCGAAATTGTAATTTCTATAAATCCTTTTGGTAAGCGAGATGAAGATCGTATGAAAGTTGAATTTGGTGCTAGTCAAACTTATGATGATATGACCAACACTTTTAAGAGCCAATTTCGTTTTGCGACGAATTTTAAATTGTAAAAATCTAAAAATATTTTTGTGTCCAATACAAAATTTGTTTATAATTGAATTATGAATGGCAGAAACATTGAACAACAAAACATAAAAAAACGACAAAAAAGATATGATCGAAAAGTCGGTTTTTATTATTCTTTTTTGACGATTGTTTTAATTTTTTGTCTTATTCAAATAGGTTATGGAGCAATCTTAAATGTTTCAAAAATCGTTTCTTATCAGGGAAAAGTTGTTACTCTGGAAAACCTTTTAAAAGAAGCTAAACAACAAAATGAAGACTTGAAAGTTGAAAAGAAAATGGTAACATCTGACAATAGTCTTGAAGGTATTGCTCGTAATAACCTAAAAATGGCTGGCGAAGATGAAGTTTTAATTATAATAAATAAAAAAGTTGAAACTCCCAAAAAAAAGAAAAATTTAACAGACAAGTTTAAAAATTTTTCTCTCAAAAAAGAAAAAAACGAACAAGATACACAAATTGAAAAACCTTTTATACCGGAAGAAGTTGTAGAAGAATAAAGGATTGTTATGGAAGAAAAACAGGTTTTGGAATACATAAAAAAAGCATTTGATTTGAAGGAAAAAAAAGATTACAAGTCTGCAATCGATTTGCTCAAAAATATTCCTGAAGAAAATTCTGAAGTTCAGGCTCAGATCGGTGAATTATATTTTTTAATGAACGAATACGAACAAGCTCTTGAATATTTTAAAAAAGCAGAAAAAATAAATTCTGATTATTTTAACTCAACATTAACTGTAGAGTTTGCCAATATTCTCTATTTAAATGGCGAAATAGATAAAGCTCTAAAATACCTTCAAAAATGTGATATGCAAACCATCCGAAATTCTCAAAACCCTGATATACTGAATTTCTTGGGGTTATTAGAAGTTGACAATATGAATTTTATAGAAGCAATTCAATATTTTTCAAGAGCAACAAATTTAGATAGCAAAAATTCAAAGTATTTTTATAATTTAGGCAACGCATATTTTTTTAATGGCTGGTATAAAGAGTCCCAAAAAGCGTATTCTCAAGCCATTTATTTAAAGCCTGAGAATTTAGATTACAAATATTCTTTAGCTTATTTATACTTTGATAACAAAGACTTCCAAAAGGCTAAGAAAGAAGTTAATACTATTTTGGAATTAAATCCGAACTATTCGCAGGCACGTGTTTTAAAAGCATTACTTCTTTTTGAGGATAAAGATTTTCTCACAGCACAAAAAATTTTAGAAGAAAATCTTCAAAAAGGCTTTGATGATGATTTTACAAAAACGTCTTTGAGTAAAGTTTATGTTGAATTAAATATTTTTGAAAAAGCGGAAAATATTTTAAAAGAAGTAATCAAACACAATCCTGAAAATTTGAATATTTTAAGTGATCTTGCAGAAGTTTATATTAAAGAAAAAAAATATGACAAAGCTCTTGAAATTGTAAAAAAAATCATTAAACATAATCCAAATTATATAAGCGGGAACATTCTTGGAGCAAGAACGTCTTATTTGAAAGAGGATTATGAACAAACAAAAGAATATGCACAAAACATAATTTCACTGGATATGAACTGCTCGGAAGGTTATTATTATTTAGCTTTAGCAAGAGAAAAAATGAATGATACCGAAGAAGCTATAGAATGTATGAAACGAGCTATTCTTTATGATTTGAACAATCCTAAATATTATGCAAAAATGAGTGATTTGTATAAGTCAAAAAAAGATTATAAAACCGCACTGGATTATATATCAGAAGCAGAAAGTCTTGACAATTCAAACGAATACAAATTTGCATATAAAGAATTGGTAAAATTAAACAGAAGAGTATGAGTATGAATAAAATAAAAAAATTTTTACAGATAATCACAATAGTTACGGCTTTGTCGCAAATTTCATTTGCCGCAGAGCTTCAAGCAACCGTACAAAATCAATATCCTAAAAAATACACTCCGGAATATATTAAACAAATTACTCCGAATTACAAATGTGTTGGTAAGGATGAGATATTTTATGTGGCATTAGATATGCTAAAAGATACTGACGGAATGTTTTCTCGCAATGCAATTTTAGGTAACAACCTTTCCGAAAAACCTGTGAAAATTGAATTCCGCGATCTAGGTCAAATAAGTCAGGATTATTCAACATTTGACGCTTTAGGTTGGAAAAAAGGGAAAAATCTTTACATTTATATTAGTAACAAACATAAAGATGCACCCGCAGGGGCAATTGCAGCCTTGTTATCTCACGAAGCTTTGCATCAAGATGAATACAATTCTTTAGCTGAAGAAACTTATGCCTGGACAATGGAAGCTGTTGTATGGAACGAAATTTTGCAACAATACCCCGAAAGCGACAAAGAAGGTAATGCTCTTGTTAAACGGGAAAATACTTTGAAAAAACTTCTTGAAAAAGGAAATTATACAAACAAATATATTAAAAAGACCGTTTTACAAAACCCCGGATATAAAGGTTTACCGTCATTTTCACCTGGTTTTGAAAATTTATAAACATTCTTGAATAAATACTTGTTTTACTAAAAAAGTATATTGATTATGAAAATTCGTTGATGTTAAATTGAGTTATGAAAAGAAGAGTCAAAGCCTTAATAATTCTTGCAGGAGCGATAACAACTCTTTTTGCAATAAATTCTTTTTATGTAAAAAATCACAACCCGATGTTAAGTGAAAATGTAAAAAGTGTTGATACAACTCACGTTTCGGCTCAAAAACTCTTTTATAAAAACTGGCAAATAATTAGAGAAGAATACTATGATCCCAGTTTTAATCACCAACATTGGTCTAAATGGAAAAATCATTATCAAGGGAAAATACGCACAGAAGAAGATGCAAAAGTTGCCATAGAAACTATGCTTGCAAGTTTAAATGATCCATATTCAAGATTTTTAACTAAAGATGAATTTGCTCAACAAAATTCTTCCATAGTTTCAAAAATGTCCGGTATAGGGGTAAACATTATAAACAATGCCGGCAAAATAGTTATATTAAGCGTTATAGAAAATACACCGGCACAATTTGCTGATCTAAAAGCTGGCGATGTAATCCTTGAAGTTGATGGGAAAAAAATGAGCGGATTATCACTTGCAGAAGTTTCCAATCTTGTTAAAGGACCTGTCAATACCTTTGTCAATTTGGATGTTTTGCGAGGAAACGAACGTATAAATAAAAAAATTATTCGTAAAGAATTTACAATAAAAACCGTTAAAAGTAATAATTTTAATAATATTGGATATATTCAAATTTCGAGTTTTATCAGTAATTCAACTCCAAATGAATTTTTAGAGGCATTGGAAAAAACTCAAAATTCGGATGGTTTGATTGTTGATCTTCGTGGAAATACCGGCGGTCTTTTAACAAATGCTATTTTCATTGCTAACTTATTTATAGCAAAGGGCAAACTTGTAAGTATTGTCGGAAGAAATGGTTATAGATATGATGTAGAAGCTCAGAATACAAATTTACAAATAGATAAACCTATTATCTTGCTTGTAGATGGAGCCAGTGCTAGTGCCAGCGAAATTTTATCCGGTGCTATGAAAGACTATAATAAAGCTAAACTTCTTGGTACAAAAACCTATGGTAAAGGTATGGTGCAAAAAATTATTCCTATGCCAAATGAAACTGGCTTAAACTTAACCGTCGCAAAATATTTAACCCCAAATGGTACAGATATTAATAAGCAAGGAATTACTCCGGATTTTACGGTTGAATTTACACAAAAAGATATTGATAACAAACAAGATACGCAGCTTGAAGCAGCAAAAGATTTGTTAGAAAAAATGATTACCCAAAAAGTCGGAATGCATTCTTGACAATGGATTATGTATAACGTATATTAAGGTTACGGCGACATGGCCAAGTGGTAAGGCAGAAGCCTGCAAAGCTTTTATCCCCCAGTTCGAATCTGGGTGTCGCCTTTTTTAATTTTTAATATACTAACATAAAAGATTTTAGCATTCTTCCGGCACCGTCTCCTTTTAAAGAGACTACCTCAATTTGTTTTTTATAATTCATCGAAGTTGAACTTCCGCCGTCAAAACCCATTGCCCTATCAAGTTTTAAATCCCTACACAATTGTTGAACTTCATACATATCCATTGGATGATCATCTGTAATTATTAAAATATGACACTCATCATCACCCTTAACTCCGATAATAGTCCGTGGAACTTTATGTAAAACGGAAGCCGACTCCCTTACAATTTGACCTTCCGAATTTTTTACAATAAACCCTTCTTCTTCCAGATGAAGTTCAGGCAAAATCAAAGGTCCACCCTGTGCAGATGTTATTAAAATACATTCAAACGGAATATCTGCTTTGTGAGAAACAATGTCATATTTAAATTTGTTACCGCATTGCATAATCCTAAATTCACTTCTGTTCAAAACTTTGTTCATATTTTTTCGGAAAAAAGGATTCATTAACAAAGACTTATTAAACATTGGATCTGCGGAAGTAACTCTATCTGTCACAATATAAGAAATTGTTTGAGCATTATTAGGGTCAAAAAAACCGGCATTCACGGTCAAAATTGCCTTTGATTTTTGGTGTGCTTCTCTATTTGTAATTAAATCTTCAGAAGTTACAAATTTTATTTTCTTTTTTACCTTTTCGCCTTTCAAAATTATGTGGTAAATACCATCATTTTCATTAATTGAAATATTTCCGGCAAAAGCAGGTGTACAGAATAAAGTCAAAATTATAAATAATAAAAATATTTTAAAAATTTTCATATTACAAATCCTTTGCTTTATAAAATTGTTGAATTGCAATTATAAATGCTACAAGAGGTAAAGTCGCGGTAACATAAGGAGAAAGTACGCCTTTTTCAGCCAAAACATCGAAACAAGGCAAAGTTATATAATATAAGAAAATGCAACCAATACCTATAGTGAAACCTATCAATCTTTGTTCACGCGGTTTGCTAAATCCAAGTAAAGCACCCAAGATCGCAAGTAATACACAAATAAATGGTCTTAAAAATCTCTGTAAATATTTGTTTAAATTGTAGTTATATTCTTCAGTAAGCTTTTCTTTTTTGAGAAGTTTAACATAATTACCCAGATCTTTATTTGTAATATCACGTTCTTTCATTGTTGAATAAACCATTAAAGTGTAAGCATTTTTTGCTGCATCACCATTTAAAACGTTCAATTCATCAAGATGATTTATATCTATATAAATACCGTCGTTTGAAATACTGTAATTGGTTATATCTTTCAGAACCCATTTATCATCATAAGCATAACCGCTTTTTGCAGAATATATGTGAGAAAGCTGATGAACATCCTGATAAACATTGCTTGAAAAATCAAGTACCAAAACGTTTTCTAAATCTCTATTTCGGGATTTTGAAACAATAACAGATGCTAAAGGAAGTCCTGATTCATCTTTTTGGGTATATATATATTGAGTTGTTCTGACAACACCATGAATAGCTTCCATTTTACTTGCAGCCATAGGAGTTCCTTTGTCAGACAAAACAAAACAAATTCCTGTAAAAAACAGACTCAAAACAATCACAGGTGCAATAATCCTCGGGAAAGACATCCCAACTGCACGAAAAATAGTCATTTCAGAATCTTTACTCAATTTATCGAAAGTAAATAATATTCCCAATAACAAACCCCCAGGGAAAGTACTATTTAAAATTTTCGGTAAATCATACACAAGAATAAGTATTGCCGTTTTAAAACTATATTCCCCTGACAAAGCTCCTTTAATAGTATTCAAAAGCATTTCCGGTGCAATCCAAACAATTGTAAATAAAAGAACCGCAACCAAAGAAGCTATTGTTACCTGCTTAAAAACATATTTATCATATATGGTAATTTTTGGAAAATTGAATTTCATTACAAAGAGAAATCCTTTCCTAAATAATATTCTTTTGCTATAGGATCCACAGCAACTTCTTCACTTCTACCTTGAATTTTAATTTTACCGTCAAATATTACATAAGCACGATCGGTAATTGAAAGAGTTGCTTTCGGGTTATGGTCAGTAATTAACACTCCCAAACCTTTGTCTTCTGATAATTTTTTAATATTTTCTTTAATTTCACCTATTGCAATTGGGTCAATACCTGTAAAAGGTTCATCAAGAAGTATAAAATCAGGACTTGCAGCTAAAGCTCTTGCAAGTTCAACACGTCTTCTTTCACCACCGGAAAGAGAAATGGCTGTTGTTGCACGAAGCTTTGTCATACCAAATTCAGTCAACAATTCTTCGAGTTTTTTACGTTTTTCATCTTCAGTCAATTTCTCGTTCATTTGTAATACCAATTTTATGTTGTCTTCTACAGACAAGCTGCGAAAAATAGAAGCCTCCTGAGGCAAATAACCAATACCGGCTTTTGCACGAATATGCATAGGCCAAGACGATATTTCTTGTCCGTCAATTAATATGTTCCCGAGATTTGGCTTAACCAAACCAACAACCATATAAAATGTAGTAGTTTTTCCGGCACCGTTAGGACCCAGCAAACAAACTACTTCACCCTTGTTTACGTGAAAAGAAACATCATTTACAACGCGTCTGTCACCGTATATTTTTACCAGATTTTTCGCCTCAATCCTCATTTCATCCCCTTTTTATCTTATCTGTATTTTAATCAAAAAAAATGAAGAATGCAAATGATAAAACCGTAAATAAAACTATTTTTTAATTCTTTAAAAAAGGATCTATTTTAAAACATGTAAACTTTTTTCAAATTACACTAGCAATTTGAAAAAAAATATTTTATACTATGGTTGTAGTAATTCCAATTCAGAAAGATTGTTCAACACAAAAAATAAAAAGGGGATTCATTCCATCTGTTTGATGTATTGTTTTTATGGCAATATGAGTTAAAATTGTTGAGTAATGTAAAAATTATTAGCAAGTTTAACAAAAAACATAATCAGAAGGTTTATAACGAAAGATTAAGGTAGAAGTATTTGGAAAGATTAAGTAAAAAACAACTTAATAAGAGCGAGAAATCTGAGAAAGAGTTAAGCTCAAATCCAATATCCAAAGGGAAAAATCCTCTGGAAGATGTTTCTATGATCTCGGTTTCGCAAACAGAAAATAATCCCTACAGAAAAAAATCGAGTACAAAAAAAGAAACACGAACGCCTAAAAATCCTTTTGGAGAAGAACCTAATTTAAGTAACATTGTAGAAACAATAAACAATTTTAACAATACAAAAACTAAATCACGTTCAGTTACCCCGGAATTTGGTAAAACAGCGAAAACAATCAATTCCAATGTAAATTATTCAGATATTATGAAATGCGTTTTAGATGCGTTCTACAATAACAAAAGTATTCTTGATTTATTTTCAAAATTAAACACGATTTTTACGGAGAAACTTAAATGGAAATTTGTCGGTTTTGGTCTATTTCACGAAAAATCGAAGTGTTTGAATTTAAAATTATATTCCCAAACCGGAAATTCATATTCATCAAAAGTATTTATGTCAGATGAATCGAATCCGATTGTCAAATGTTTCAGTTCTCGCACAATGATTGGCAAAGATGACATAAATTATTTAAACATTCCATACATTGTAAAAACCGGTTCAGTGCTTGTGCCTATGATTTCGGTTAACAAGTGTATAGGAGTAATGCTTATAGGGCAACCAATTTCTGCTCTGAACACAAATCTTGTGACTTTTCTGTCAAATTATATGGGAATGTTTATACACAATTTCCAATTGCTTGAAAAAACAAATAAATATGCTAATACAGATACTTTAACGTCACTATATAACCACAGAGGTTTTCAAGAAATTCTTGCAAAAGAACTCACAAGAGCAAAAGAAAACCAGAGTCCTTTATCAGTTGTAATGTTTGATGTGAACAATATAACAAAAATTAACCGGGAATTAGGACACGCGAAAGGTGACGAAGTTATCAAAATTATTGCAGATAAAGTTAAACAAAACATCAAAAACACGGATTCAGCAGGTCGTTATGGCGGTGATGAAATTGCTGTGATCATGCCGGATACAAATACTCGTGATGCAAAATACATGGCAGAATATATTACATACTGTTTGTCTTGCTGTTTTGTAGATGATGTCGGACCGGTAAAAGTTTCCGTTGGTGTTGCAACTTATCCTGATTCAGCTCACGATCAGGAAAAATTACTTGTACTGGCTGAACAAGCAATGTTTATTTCCCAGGCGAAAGGCTACAAGGAAGGTATGTCAGCAATTGTAAGTTCTCAAGATTTTAACTTCTGGGATGACATTGCGATAAATTCGTTTGCAGAAATTCTTGCAAAACGTCACTTTGAAAACGGCATAAATTTTGAAGATGAACTTGTTAAAAAGCTTAATAATGCTGATATTATTAACCACAACAACCTTATGGAAATTGTGACATCATTAGCCGGTGCAATCGATGCCAAAGACCCGTATACAAAAGGTCACTCAACATCAGTTTCAAGATACTCAGAGGCCCTCGCCCGTGCTATTAATATGCCTGAAGCCGAAGTAGAACGTATCAAAATCGGAGCAATGCTCCACGACGTAGGAAAAATTGGTATTCCGGAAAATGTCTTGAAAAAACCGGGCAAACTCGATGATGAAGAATGGCAAGTGATGAAACAACACCCGACAATCGGTGTGGAAAAAGTTTTGTCACCAAACGAAATGCTACACGAGTTTATCCCAATAGTAAAATATCACCACGAAAGACTCGACGGCAAAGGATATCCTGAAGGCTTAAAAGGCGAAGAAATTCCGCTTGAAGCCCGCATTGTTTCAGTTGCAGATGCTTATCACGCATTAGTAAGTGACAGACCTTACAGAAAAGGTATGCCAATAGAAAAAGCCTGTGCGATTTTGCAAGAAGGTGCAGGGGTTCAATGGGATAGTGATTTGGTAAGACAATTTATTACAATCGCTCCGTCTCTAACAACAAGTGTTTAATAAAGAACGATAGCTATTATCGTTCTTTTTATTTGACTGAATTTGGTAAAAATGCTATATTCCAAGTATGGAAAAGTTTGATGTCACTTCTTTTGAAAATGCAATAAACAGCCTCAATGAAGTCATAGATGTTTATAATGCTGATATTTCTAATAAAATTACAAGAGATTCTCTTATTCAACGATTTGAATATACTTATTCTCTTGCTTTAAAAATGATGACACGATTTATCAATTTAAAATCAAATGAAGCCATACCGGTTATGACTTTTAATGAAACCATTAGAACTGCAAACCGCTTTGGATTGTTGAATTCAAACTTAGAAATCTGGGATGATTATAGACAAAAGAGAAATATGACATCTCATACATATGATGAAGATACTGCAATCAAAGTTGTTGCTATTATTGAAAATTTTAAAAACGATGCAGAATTTTTATTAAATAAATTAAAAGAAAAAATATTAAATGACTAAATTTGGTTTAGAAAACAGACATCTAGATTTTATAAAAAATACGTTAAATAAGTATTTTAAAGATTTCGATGCCTGTTTTTATATTTTTGGCTCACGATCAAAGGGCAGTTTTAAAGAATATTCTGATGTAGATATAGCAATAGACAATCACAATTTAAAAATTGATGATCATACCATCTCAAAAATTGCATTGGAATTTGAAAATTCAACTTTCCCATACGAAGTCGATATTGTAGATTTGAATGCAATATCAGACAAATTTAAATCTTTAATAAAAGATGATTTAAAAAGAATATATTAACATTTGTTACAAAAAACTTTCAAACTCTAAAGTTTTTTCAAAACACTTCCGATAAATAACTTGTAAAAAGGTATTTATATTTCTAAGGAGTGTAGAGAAATGTTCGACAAAAAAATTATGAGTGAAGAAGATTTGATGGTTGATTTTGCCGAAATGACCAGTTTCGATTTCGGTTCATTATCAAGAGATGAAATGGATACATTGAATCGTATTACTGATAGTGAGTATGCTAAAAAGCCGTATGCATTTAAATATGGTAATTTCAAGTTAATGGATTTGTTCCACGAATTGTTGACAGATGGTGAATAGCTGTAGATTTTGGAGATATGTGAAATGAATAATGAAAGAAGATTGTTTGAAAACGGATGTTTTTTGCCCGGCTGGCAAGAAGCAGACCCGCCCAAAAAGGTTATCTCACAGGTTTATACTTTGGGTCATAAGGATTTAGACACATTGTTATCAGAGCTTGAAGATATCAAACAACACATTCAAGATGTTCGCCAAAGAGAATGGCAACTGGCGAAAATGCTTAATTTTCACAGTAATAATTTTGCCACAGAATAACGGCTAACCAGACAAAAATTTTTAAGCTGCAAATACACTTGCAGCTTTTTGTTTTAAATTTCTCTAAACTCTATTTTATACCCCAAAATTTCCGCAATATTCTGACATTCAGTGAATGATATTGTATCCCGATTAATTTTGCCATATAGCATAGCCGGCGTGTAAATTTTACTTGTTTTTTCACTGAGTTTTCTTGCAAGCTCATCCATTGATAGATGTTTCAATGTGGTGAGTATTTTTAATTGCGTTTTGATGTCCATTTTTCCACATAATCAGTTATCAATTTCGAAGCTAAATTACTTGCTGAACGTTTTTCATTTTGTGCAAGGTTTTTAAATTTTTCAAAAATATTTTTCTCAATAATAACAACGAACCTTTGTTTGTCTTCCTTTATAGACATTATAAACTCTTTCTAAATTATTTATAAACTTATGTAAAGTTTACAATATCTGATTATTGATTTCAATTGCAAAGGGTTTATAATTAATTTGTGTACTATTTATAAACTAAGACACATGATAATTGAAGAACAACAAAAAACACTTAAAAAACTCAATGACATACAGCATTCTGTTTATACAACACAATGCTGGCTCGAAATACTAAAATCTTATATAAAAATTCTGGATAATAATCTTACAAATAAAGTCGAATTAGTCATAAATGTCATTATGGAAAATAACAATAAAACCCTCGAAAATATCGAAAATCTGTGGAAAGATTTATTAAATATTAAATAAAATTTTGTAATTTTTACTCTTGACTTTTTGTCGGTTATAGCCTACAATATAATTAGGATATATTGATGAATAATAAACGAATTATTTATTATACAACTAATGATGGTCGTTGTCCTTATGATGAATGGCTGACATCACTGGATAATAAGATAAAATCAATAATTGAAAACAGGATAGAACGTTTGATTGACGGACTCTATGGAGATTGTAAAAAACTTTCTAATAGTTCTTTATCAGAATTAAGATTTTTTATTGGAAAGGGGTATCGAGTATATTTTAAAGATTTAACAAATATTTTGGTAATAATTATTGCAGGAAGTGACAAAAAAAATCAAAAACAAATAATTAAGCAAGCTGAAAACTATTTAAAAGATTTTATTGAAAGGAACTCCAAATGAACGATTTTGAAAATTTAAATTTAGATATGGAAAAAGTTAACACAAATACACTTAATCATGATGAATTAATGCAAAAACACCTGCAAGATAAAGATTATCAAAGAGTTTATCTTGAAACATCACTTGAAGAATTTGCAAATGATGGCAATATAGATGCATTTATACGGTCACTGCAATACGTTATAAAATCTCGTGGTAGGGGTGCAATAACATCTTTAGCCAAAGAACTAAATATGGATAGAAGTAATTTATCTGATATTCTTAATGGTAAAGTGCAACCCAAAATTAGCACTACTTTAAAATTAATTAATGGTTTAGGTTACAGAATTCAATTAAAAACAGCGTAAAGGGTGGCTAATTTACCAGCCGCCGCCTCCGCCGCCGCCACCACCGCCACCGGCGTGACCTCCACCACCTGAAGAACTTGTGCTTATTCCACCATTTGCAACCGAAGGTGAAGACAACGTATTCATATCATCCACAAATCTGCGGAATCGTTTTGTATTAAATCTTTCGCCCTCATACCAATCTGGTTGAATTTGCATTATATCTTCAAACTTTTTGATCCATTCGTCTTCAACATCTAAAACATAGGCATAAGGCAAAATATTATAAAAATATTCCGGATCTCGACTTACCAGCAGTTTTATTCTATTTTTTTCAGCAACTCTTATAAAGTTTTTTAATCCCATAAGATTATTAAGCAAATTTTGTCCAACCTTATTACGTTTTGGCAATTGATAGGCACAAACTGCACAAACAACCGTACACGCAACCCCAAACAATACTTCCGGCAAGTTATAAAAATGACCTATACCAAGAACTAATCCTATAGGAACAACCACCCAAACTACTGCCCCCCAAATTTTATTCCATTGCATACCGGCTTCACCACTTTGAGTCCATGTCATTACAAGTGAAATTACACCACACAAAGGCATAATAAGAAGTTTAAACATTACACGATCGCCAAGTAAGTAATCTACTATTCTAAAATCGTATACACTAAATAAAGTTAATACTCCGACTATAAAAAGACAAGTACACATCAATATTTGCAAAGGCAAACTTACGGAATCTTTAAAAAATATTATATTTCGTCTTTTATTAAAATTCTTGATTATTTTTTCACAATCTTTATAGAAAGTACCTGATTCTTCAAGTTCTTCTTTTGTTATAGCCATTTGGTTATAAGGAAATAAAGCCATCATAAGGTCTTTAAGAGCTTCACTTCCACCGGTATACTCTTTCAATTTAGTAATCGTAAAACTTTTTTCCTTATCATAAATTTTTAAATAACCTTTAGAAGCAAGGTAGATTATTAATGAAATAAGTCCTTTTTTGGTAAAAAAACCTCTATATCCAAGTTCAACTTCACCTGAATCCATACCTTTCGGCGGATAAAAGTTTACAACCGGAATGACAGGTTCATCTTTCCCGTATCTGTGCCATATTAAAAACGAAATCAAAGTGAATATTACAATTAAAGCAACTGAAAGAATTTTAATATAGTTCAAATTAACATTAAAATATCCTGAATGAACTTCAATTCTTATAGTAATACCTTCACCGGGATTTAGAGCTTTATGAGTTTTGCCGGAAATTTTATTTCCATTTACACTAAATTCCGCTCCACCGCTAAAACCTTTTGTTCCGTACTTACCAATAGAAAGTCCAACCTTTGAAGGATCAACTGTAGACGGCATTGTTAAATTAAAACTTGCTCTATTTATCGGAACTGCCCAATTTGTACCAATTATATTATAGTAAAATTCATTCTTATTATTTAAAAAGTGATAAGTATAGCGTATTTTATAATGTTTATCACCTTTTATAGTCGTATAAGGATCACCTATTTTTATATTTAAATCATCACCATTCATTGAGGTTCTGTACTGTTCAGAAACGTTTACATCGGTTATTTTATTTGGAAAAACAGGTATTTCACGATAAATTCCGTGGTGATCATTTTCAAAATAAACATCGATATCTTCTGTTACGCGTACACTTTTATCTTTATCAACAACCATATCGACATCGTAATTTTTGATGTAATACCCCGATCCAGTATGTTCCAATACTGTGACTGCGGCATCTTGCGGTATGTCTTGAGCAAACGCAGGAATTAAGAAAATTAACCAACTAAAAATAATAAGCAGCAATTTTTTCATGAAAAATCCTCACCATTCATAATAGATTCATAGTTAACCATACCAGCAGCCGTCAAGGCAGATTGAGCAACTATTTCTAACAATTTCATATCTCTTAAAGTCCGTTCTGACCAGAATTTATGTCCTATTTCCCACTTCAAATTTATTTCAGGAATATTTTTGAATTTTTCTATCCACTGACTTGAAACATCCAAAACATAGGCATAAGGCAAAACATCATAAAAATAATTTGGATTTTTCTCCACAAGCATTTGAATTTCGTGTTTTTTAGCAACTTCAATAAATTGTTTCAGCCCCAATAATTGACCCAAAAGTCTGTTTCCTATTCCTGTCCGCTTGGGAAGTTGATAAGTACAAACAGCCGAAACTATAATACAAACGATGTTAAATAAATTTCCCAAAATTCCAAAACCGGAATTAAAAGGATAAAATATCGCCAATCCGACAGTCAAAATTAAAAACAAAATCATTAAAATGAGTATGGTATTATTTACAGTTTCTTTAAAAAATATCATTTCCTTTTTGTTATCTAATTTTTCAATAACCTTTTGGGAAATATCGTGAAATATATATGATGTTTGTAATTCTTCTTTTGTTACAAAATCATAATCAAAAGGATACAAAGCCTTTAAAATATCCTTTTCAGAAGAAGTCAAATCACGTTGTGCTATTTTCCTGTTATTTTTTATTGTAAAAGTTTCACCTTCATCTTTAATATCAAGATAACCTTTTGAAGCCAAACAAATTACTGTAGCGGCAATTCCTTTCTGAGAAACTTTACCTTTGTAAGCAAGTTCAGCTTCAGCGGGATCAAGCCCTTTTGGCGGGTAAAAATTAACTACCGGAATAACAATTTCGTCTTTTCCGTACCTGTGCCATATAAAGAAATTTATAAGGGTTAGTATAAATACTAAACTCAGCAAAAACCCACTGTTAAAATGAATTACCGCATTACTTTCAGAAACTCTAGATACCAGAGGTAAAGAATCTGCAAAGCATCCGCTGCCAAAAAATATTATCAACAATGAAATCAAAGATTTTTTCATTACCAGGAGCCTCCACCCCCTCCGCCGCCGCCACCGCCGGAAAATCCGCCGCCACCTGATGACGAACTTGTACTTATTCCGCCGTTAGCAACTGACGGTACTGAAACACTGTGTAAGGAATTTACAAAACTTCCAAAATTATGGCCGCTAAATGTTTCACCATTATACCAATCAGGTTTAAATTCCATAATACCTTCAAATCTATCTATCCATTTGTCTGAAAGTCCAAAAATATACGCATAAGGTAAAACATCATAAAAATATTCCGGATTCTGTTCAACAAGTTGCTTCAAACGATGTTCTTCCGCAACTTCAATGAACTTTTTCAACCCTTCAAGTTCACCCAAAATCCTTACTCCGGTTTTGTTTCGCTTAGGTAGTTGATATGTGCAAACGCCTGCAATAATTAAACAAACCAGACCAAACAAAACTAAAGGCAAGTTCGAAAGTCTTAAATGCATAGACAACAACATAACAAGTGAAAATCCACCAAACATCAATGCCCATAGAATCAAAAAACATCCCTCCTGAGGGTTTTTCAATCCTCCGATCAAAGCACAAACAGCTATTACAGAAAAGAGCAAAAGCGGAAACTCGTTTGCCAAAGTAAACCATTGTAAATCAAATAGAGCAAACACTGTTCCTGCTAAAATCCCGATTAAACACACAAACATAAACGCTTGCAGTTTGAAACCGATTGATTCGGCGTTGAATATTTGATCACGTTTCTTATTTATATTTTCTACAATTCGTTGACAATCTTTGTAGAAACTTTGTGAAGTTTCGAGATAATCTCTTTCCACGGAATTTTTCCCGTGCGGGAACAACGCTGTTAATAGTGCTTTCTCATCTTTATTTACCCCGTCATAACCGTGAGTTCTATGCAAAGTCCACTTATGACCATCGTTTTCAATATTTATATAACCTTTTTTAGCAAGTTCAACCAGTAGTGCAACAAGCCCTTTTGTTGAGGCTTTTCCTTTATAGCAAAGCTCTGCTTCCGCCGAATTCAAACCTTTTGGCGGGTAAAAATTCACCACTGGAACAATCTGTTCATCTTTGCCAAAGTTTAACCACGTTAAAAACGCTGCTATCGTGAATAATAAAATCATTAAAGCAACAACGCCCTTTGTATGGTTGACATATTTGTTAAAATAGCCGTCCGGAACTTCGACTCTTAGCGTAATTCCTTCGCCAGGACCCAAAACTCGATGAGTCTGACCGTAGATCAGGTTGTCTTTTACAAAAAATTCTGCTCCGCCCTTGAAACCCTTTGTTCCGTATGTTCCAATCGAAAGCCCGACTTTGGAAGGATCAACAGGCTCAGGCATCTTTACGCTAAATTTCGCATTTTTTATATCTACACTCCAACCGTTGCCTATTATGTTGTGGTAGAACTCGTTTTTATTATCAAAATAATTGTATTTATACCTGATCCAATAATGGTGCGGTCCCATAACCAAAACATCCGGATCTCCGATTTTGATACTTACGCTGTCGCCGCCATAACTTGTCTGCCAACGCTCAGAAACGTCAATATCAGTAATCGAAGCGTCAAGAAACGGAATATCGCGGTAAATCCCGTGTGAAGAAGTTGTGAAAACAACGTCAAGATCTTCTATAATATCAACCGATTTGTCCTTACTGACAGTCATTGATACATCATAGTTTTTGATGTAAAAATTTTCTGCAAAAGCAGGACCGGCAACAAAAACCATTGCCCAAACCATTACAATAAAAGCTATAAATTTTTTCATTTTAGAATTTAACCTGTACGTTTTCTCTTTCGCCTGATGAAATTTCAAACAATTCAGCGTGACGGAAACTAAAGATTGCACCAACAATATTTGTCGGGAAAACTTCTAAAAATGTATTATATTCTCTTACAGTGCCGTTGTAATACTTTCTTGCATTAACAATATCACTTTCAATTGCCGAAAGGTCATCCATAAGTTTTGCAAAATTTTGGTTTGCCTTCAAATCAGGGTAATTTTCGGCAACAGCAAGAATTTTTGGCAACACAGAACCCAATTGCATATTAGCCTGTAATTTTTCATTATCAGACATACCACCGTAATTTTTTGTTCTAAGATCTGTCAATTCTGTCAAAAGCCCTTTTTCATGTTGAGCGTAACCCTTTACTGTTTCAACAAGATTTGGAATCAAATCCCAACGTTTTTTAAGATAAACATCCATTGTTGAAAAAGCCTCTCTAACATAATTCCGAAGCGAAACACCTTTGTTATACGCCGGAATAATAAACGCAATAATCGCAGCAACAACAATAAGAACTATAACTAAACCACTCATTTAAAATACCTCCATTCTCTTGAGAGAATTTTAGCATTTTTTTTAGCAGTTGACAAGAGGAATTATGCACTCTTTTTTTCAAATTCAGGCTTGCCAATAGTAGAAATAAGGGTTTCAATAACTTTAGGCATCTGGCATATAAACGAATAATTTCCGGAAGCAAGAGAACATTTTTTGCAATCACAATTGATGTAATAACATTCAAGAGCTTGTTGTGTCCAGTTTTGAGTTATGGAATCAGAAATTTCATCATTAAATGGAGCATATCTGTCACTGTTTATATCAAAAACGTTATCCATACCAGCCTCCCGATTTTTGTAGAAATAACTCAATTCTATTTTAATCGGTAATAAAAAAGTATTCATCCTTTATTTAGATGAGATTTTAAAAAAAGGTGCGTTGTAAGATGCACCTTGCAAAATTAAAATATAAATTAACAAAAACTAATTATCCGCCAGGCAAACAAATTTACGATAATTATGATTACGAGGTAAATATTTGGATGCATGTGATGTATTATCATAAGCACGATTATTCAAATTAAAAGTACGAGCGTAAGGATAATTATCGGAGTACAATTCTGATGACGACAAACAAACCTCAATAGGCGAAGATGAATCAATGCCAATGCCAAGGGCATCGAAAACATCTTTATTCACTTTGTCTATTGTTACAGTACCAGTAATACTCGTTTCGTAATCAGTAAGCGAATTAGCAACAGATGGGAATGCCAGCTTAGCAATATTAGTAAGTTCATTCATGCTTGGAAGGTGACCTCCCATTTCCTTACATGTCACTAAAGCTCCTACCCAGTAATCATCGGAAACTGGACACACTTTTATCTCCGGATATTTAGGATCTCCTTTATACTTTTAACAGTTCATTGCAGGTGGTGTGTCTACCTGTTTAATTATTTTATAATTACCAATAGTTCCAAGTACAGCAGGAGCTTCTGAAATGTTGATTGTTGCTTTGTTCATGGCAGTCAAATCTTTTCCCACTCTATTTGGCATGCGGCTGCCATTTAAGTCATACAATCCGTCTACACATGAGTGTATCTTTTTGTTATCAGATTTTATACT
>JAFUUC010000035.1 GCA_017471365.1 bacterium | reverse complement strand
TTCTCTATTGCTATCAATGTTGTCAGAGTCAGTACTGCTACTACGCAGATGATAGCAAGGGTGATAAGGACTTCTGCCAAAGTAAATGCTGCTTTCTTAAACCCTCTCCCGCCAGCGTAAGTCTCGCCAGCTCGCCAACGCTGGCTCCCTCTCACAAAGAGAGAGGGGATTGTCTCAATGGTGATGTGGTTGCCCATTGCGGGGAACAGACCTACCCTTAGTCCTTTTTCTATTACTCGAGCATAGCTCTCGAAAAGAAAAACCTCTCGCAAACAATTCACTGGATTGTTTGCTCGGCAGAGTCTAGCTAGGGAGGGAAGTTTTTTCAATGGTGGCATGTTTGTGTGCGTAGCACCTTCTGCCAAAGTAAATCCTGATTTTTTGTAATTCATTTTAACTTCCTTTCTTAAATATATACTTTAATTTTAAATTATAAATTGAATTTTGTCAATATGAATTTAAATAAGGTATCTTTTGGTTATGACTTTATGTAACGAAATTCGGAAATTGATGGTGGACAGGGATGTTACAATTACTCAACTTTCGCGAATTATTGCTCAGAAAAAAAAGAAGCATTATTCTATCCAAAATCTTTCGCAAAAGTTAAGAAATAATACTCTTAATGCTATTGAAATTGAAATTATTCTTGATGCTTTAGATTTCCAAATTTTCTTTTACCCCAAGGACGTATGACTTGTCGAATTTCAATGTTACGAAATGTTTTATTTTTTTTGTAATTTTTGTTGCATAAATTATTTATCATGTAGTAAGATCTAGTAAAGCATCTTTTTACGGCATGCTTTGTTATTGGGAAGTAAGTAGTATTTAATAATCAGACTATGGAGGTTAATGTGTCGGATACGTGTTTAGAAGAATCACTAAATTTAACCGAAAACGCGGTTAAAGTACTTGAAAAAAGGTATTTAAAGAGAGATAAAAACGGTAATTGTACCGAAACACCGGCAGATATGTTTCGTCGTGTAGCGGACACGATTGCTGCTGGTGATTTAAAATTCGGAAAATCTCAATCGGATGTGAAAGAACTTTCGGACAGATTTTATGATGCGATCACTCATCGTTATTTTATGCCAAATTCACCTACTCTTATGAATGCCGGTCGTGAACTTGGGCAATTGGCGGCTTGTTTTGTTTTGCCGGTTGAAGATAGCTTGGAAGGTATTTTTGAAACTGTTAAAAATACTGCCCTTATTCACAAGTCGGGTGGTGGTACAGGTTTTTCTTTCTCAAGACTCAGACCGAAAAACAGTGTAGTTCGCTCTACAATGGGTGTTTCATCCGGTCCTGTTTCATTTATGAATGTATTTAACGCTGCGACCGAAGCTGTTAAACAAGGTGGTACTCGTCGTGGTGCTAATATGGGTATTTTGAGAGTTGATCACCCGGATATTCTTGACTTTATCGACTGTAAATCAGATAACAATCAGTTGAACAATTTTAACATTTCTGTTGCAATTACAGACAAATTTATGGATGCATTATTAAATAATGCAGATTATGAACTTGTAAATCCACAGAATAACGAAGTAGTAGGAACCTTGAGTGCTAAGGCTGTATTTGATAAAATTGTTGATGGTGCTTGGAGAAACGGTGAACCGGGTATTATCTTTATAGATAAAATGAACTCCGATAACCCGACTCCTCAAGTTGGACAAATAGAATCCACAAACCCTTGCGGTGAAGTACCTTTGCTTGCTTATGAAGCTTGTAACCTTGGTTCTATTAACCTGGGTTTGATGATGAAAGGTTCTGAAGTCGATTGGGATTTATTAGAAAAAACAACTCGTACGGCAATGAGATTTTTGGATAACGTAATTGAAGTTAATAATTATCCGCTTCCTCAAATTTCTGAAATGGTTCGTAATAATAGAAAAATCGGACTTGGTGTTATGGGTTGGGCTGATATGCTTATGAAATCCGGTATATCATATTCTTCTGAAGAAGGTACCCGTCTTGCCGGTCAGGTTATGGAATTTATTGATTACGTATCCAAAACAGAATCTGTTGAACTGGCAAAAGAACGAGGAAGATTTAATAATTTCTCTGGTAGCATTTATGATCAGGAACATTATTTATATAACAAGTTTAAAGGAAAATCTTCCGGTAAGATTTCTGATGAAATGTGGTTTGAATTGGATAATGAAATTGCAAAACATGGTTTGCGTAATGCAACGACAACATGTATTGCTCCAACCGGTACGATTTCAATGATTGCTGCTGCTTCAGGTGGTGTTGAACCGTTATTTGGTTTGGTATTCTCAAGACTTATTATGGATAATACCGAAATGCTGGAAGTTAATCCAATCTTCAAAGACTACATGATTTCTCACGGACTTTATTCCGAAGAACTTATGTCACAAATCGCAAAAGAAGGTTCTATCGCTCATGTAAGCGGTGTTAGCGAAGATGTAAAGAAAATCTTTGTTACTGCACACGACGTTACACCTTACTGGCATGTAAAAATGCAAGCAGCATTCCAACTTCACACAGATAATGCGGTTTCCAAGACAGTTAATTTTGTTGAATCTGCAACAAGAGAAGATATCGAAGAAGCTTATGTTTTGGCTTATAAAAATAATTTAAAAGGAATTACGGTTTATAGAAATAATTCTCGTCAATTCCAACCAATGAATTTGGATGATAAGAAAAAAGATAAGGCTTTAGAGATTAAGCCTGTAGAGTCAAAGCCTATCGTTGAAGAAGTTGAGAGTGTAGAAGATTACAATCCGACAGGTGAAATTAAAGAAGTTAAATGCCCAGAATGTGGAACTAAGATTCAAATGGCAGAAGGCTGCTTTATTTGCCCTGGTTGTGGATACTCAGGTTGTTCATAATAATCTTCTAAGTTGTTATTAAAAAATAAAACACACAGAATCTTATAAAAGGTCCTGTGTGTTTTTCAATAATCTAGATTGTTTAAACCGGGTATAATAACTTGTACGGGCGTGATAAATAAAGTGTATTAATCTGCTATGCATACATAATATGTATTGTTAGCATTGCCGTATATATTTCTGCTGTATGATCCGTAAGACGTATAGTAGTCACTCGTAGTATATACAATATCAAAATAGCGATATGTACTTTCGTACATATTACGCATAGTATTACGGTTATATGTTATTTTCTCTTCTGTTGAGTATATAACAAACTTTCCGTTTGTGTTAATTCCTAATAAATCTTTTACTTTTTCCCTCATGGCATCTTTCTCGTTTGAGGTAAAATTTATGCTTCCACTTGGAATATTTTCTTCCTCGCCGACATTTCTACCCAATAATTCAGTTGCTATGGTGGCTAGTTCTTTTTTATCTGGCATATGTCCCCCAATTTCATCGCACGCTGCGAGTGCTCCAACCCAGTAATCAGATTCTCCTGAATATGGGCAGGTTTTTATTTCTTCAATCTTTCCAATATATTTAGAACAATCTGCTGGTTTTGGGACACTGGCAAATTTTATAATTTCTAATTCTCCAATAGTTGCCAATACCGGAGAACCAATGTTTATTACTGAGGAGTTAAGAGAAACCAAGTCTTTACCATATTTGTTCGGTTTTCGACTACCATTTAAATCGTATATCCCATCAACACATTTATGAATACTTTTGTTATCATCTTTTATACTATCCGGATCTGAAATACATTTCTTATTGTAAGTAAGAAACATCGGCGTTCCGTCTGCTAATACCATTGCAACCGGAGCCATAAATTCTGTTTCTTCATCTGTTATATTTTTACCAAGTGACTTTGCTGTGTTTAATTTAGTAATTTCAACAGTTTTATCTTCCGTTCCATTGTTGTATGTTATTTCACTATACGGAATACATTCACTAAACGCTGTATTAGTACCGTCGCAGATCTTTGTAATCTTCATGTACTTACTTAATTCTTCTACAAATTCTGCTGTACTACTGTAGGTATTGTTGATCCCGCCATGTAAGTCGAGCATATTCAAGCCTTGAATTAATTTAGCTTCGGTGACTTTTTTCTGATTGCCGTCGACTTTTTCGTTCACTTTTGCGATTAGCGTTGGTAGGGTCATTGCTGCGACTACACCGATGATTGCAAGGGTGATTAGGACTTCGGCTAGTGTGAACGCTGGTACTGCACCTCGTTTCAGGCTGTTCGCAATAAACGGGTACCGGCTAACGCCTTTCACCCTCTGCTCACAGCCTTCTAAACGCCACCGCTCGCAATTGCAACGAAAGCTCAACGCTTCCGTTGACGCTTGCTCGTCTCTCGCTTTGCTCGTGGCT
>JAFUUC010000034.1 GCA_017471365.1 bacterium | reverse complement strand
TCATAGTGCGGGTTTTCAGGTTTGAAATTGTCCATAAGCCTTGCCTTTCCGTCGTTTTGACTGTTTTTGTTTCTTAACTTCCTCGCGTGTTTCTTTAACACTCTCTCATTATAAACTATTTTTTTATCTTCCGCAAGACTTAAACAAAAAACCGGTCATTCAACCGGTCAAAAATTGTGAGTAAATATAAAAACCAAAATCTCTTTCATCTTCTCAATAAAATTAAACAAACAAATCTGCAAACGGTCCATTAGGATCTTGAATATGTGCCGCTACAGCCCCATTCTCAGCAAGCTTCATGCCCGGCATAACCACAACGTTCATACCGTTTGTTACACTCGCAACCTGTGCCGCCGAAACCCTATAATTGCAGCCAAGACTCGCCAAAATTGCATTAGTTTCATCCGCAATTTCCTTGTCCTCAACAGTAAATTTCGCCAACTGCATTCCGTAAACATTCTGCAAATTCTTTGTTAATAAATCCGTTTCGTCATCCAAACCCTTAAATACAGCCTCAGATTTTACAACCTCCTGTGATTCTTCAGTCTGCTGAGACTTCTTCGCAGCTTCCTGCCCTACAAGAAAGTTGTAATTAGCGTAATTCTTTCCTAAATCGTTAAACTTGATTGTCATCTCACCGACTCCTTATATTTACTCACATTATAAGCTTCGGCATATAGTTTAATAATCTTTAATGATTTTACAAGATTTATAAATTTTTTGTAACATTTGTTAACAATTTGAGCTTTTGAAGCAATTATCGAGAGATGAAATACTTTATATATATACGAGATGGAAAATCATTTATAGGATGATAAGCATATTAAGAGTATGTGAGTAAAAAAAGGAGAATAAGCAATGGGATTAATAGACGGATTAGGCGGAAATTTCGGAATACAGTTTAGTAACAATAACGTAGGCGGCACACGTGCTACCGGTCAAACAGCAGGAGCAATTCCTATAGGAAATTTGAATCATACAACAACAGATGTTGTTCAGTTTTCTAAAACACCGGGAAATACCGGCGTAAATGAAACAACAGCTCGAGGATTTTTAAGACAACTTGACGATATCGTTCAAGTGGGATTTTAGGGTTAGGTTTTATATTATAAAAGGGGGCGATGCGGTAGCATCGCCCCCTTCATTTTATTTTATTATTCTTCATCAAGGCTCAAAATTGCCATAAATGCTTCTTGCGGAACATCCACACTGCCAACAGATTTCATACGTTTTTTACCACGTTTTTGTTTTTCAAGAAGTTTTCTTTTTCGCGTAATATCGCCGCCATAACACTTTGCCAGCACATTTTTACGCATTGCTTTGATATTAGTTCTTGCAATAATTCTTCCGCCAACTGCCGCTTGAACCGGAACTTCAAAAAGTTGTCTCGGAATGATCTCCTTCAACTTAACCGTTAATTTTTGCCCGATATAAAAAGCATTATCCGAGTGACAAATTACTGATAACGCGTCAACAATCTCGCCCGAAAGCATTATGTCAAGTTTTACAAGATCTGAACGTTTGTAATCGCAAAATTCATAATCCATACTTGCATAACCCTTCGTACGAGATTTTAACTGATCATAAAAATCCGTTATAACCTCACTCAAAGGAATTTCATAAGATAAATTGACCCTGATTTTGTCAAGGTAAGTCATATTTTTAAAAATTCCACGTTTTGACTGTGCCAAATCCATCAAGGTTCCAACATAATCGTTCGGAGTGAAAATTTGCACCTTAACATAAGGTTCTTCAATATAATCTCTATACTGTGCATCAGGCAAGTTCGACGGGTTGTCAATCTCAACAACCTCACCATTCGTCTTGTGAACTTTATAAACAACCGACGGAGCAGTTGTAACAAGTGACAAATTATATTCTCTTTCAAGTCTCTCCTGAGCAATTTCCATATGAAGCATGCCCAAAAAACCACACCTGAAACCAAAACCTAAAGCATTAGATGTCTCAGGTTCAAAAGTAATGCTGCTATCGTTAAGTTTTAATTTCTCAAGAGCTTCCTTAAGATCAGCATAATCCTCGTTATCCACAGGATAAAGTCCGGAAAATACCATAGGTAAAGCTTCCTTGTAACCCGGCAAAGGTTCATCCGCCGGATTTTGTGCATTTGTCAAAGTGTCACCGACAAAACGTGTCAATTCTTTAATCGATCCGGCAAAATACCCAACATCACCGCAAGTAAGCTTTTCAACCGGTTTTCTCTCAGGGGTTTGATACCCAAGTTCAACAACCTCACACTCTCTACCGGTTGCCATAAACCGAACCTTATCACCCACGGAAATTTCACCGTCCATAATCTTGAAATAGCAAACCGTGCCTAAATACTGATCATAAACACTGTCAAAAACCAACGCCCGTAAAGGTTTATCGCGATTGTCAACCGGAGCCGGAACATAATTTACAATAGCCTCCAGCACATCTTCTATGCCCTCACCCGTCTTTGCACTGACAGGAATTGCAATAGAAGCGTCCAATCCAAGAATCTCTTCAATCTCCTTCTTTACCCCCTCAACATCCGCCGAAGGAAGATCAATCTTATTGATAACCGGAATAATTTCTAAATTCTGCTCAATCGCAAGATAGACATTCGCAAGTGTTTGAGCCTCAACCCCCTGAGTTGCGTCCACTATAAGCAACGCACCCTCGCACGCCGCCAGTGAACGAGAAACCTCATAAGAAAAGTCCACATGTCCGGGTGTATCAATCAAATTGAGTTCGTAAATCTTGCCGTCATGTGCTTTATAATTCATTCTTGCAGCATTCAACTTAATCGTTATCCCACGTTCGCGTTCAATCTCCATTGAATCCAAAAGCTGATTCTGCATATCACGCTGTGCAACTGTACCCGTTTTTTCCAACAAACGATCCGCCAGAGTAGATTTTCCGTGATCAATATGAGCAATTATACAAAAATTTCTAACATTATCTCTTGTAGTCATAAGATTATTATATATGAAACAGAGAAAATATGTAAAACTCACATATTATACTTACGAATAAGAAATTGACAAAATTTTAAGGATATGAGATAGTATCGGTATATTGACTTTTTAGGCAATGTAGGGTAGCAGCCCCGAACCTCCGAATGCCACACACCCTTGTAATGTGAACATAGGGGCAGGAAGGAGGCTCAATATGAGGGAAGTAATTAAAAAAGCCCTGCGACTGACAGGACTTTTATTAACATTAATTTCTGAACTTGTATAGGGATGTGACAAACCGGTTAGGGTAACTTCGCAAAACTCTAATCGGTTCCCTATACACATATTATTTACTATTTTTAGCAATTTGTCAACCCTGATCGTCGTCAACCTCAAGAAGAATATCGTGCAATTTGCAATTAAAAAATTTGGTAATCGCCTCTAGAGTAAATAATTCATAATTGTAATGACGACCACTAAATAATTGACTAACAGTTTTGGGGCTTAAACCTGTTGATTCAATGATTTCTTTTTGAGAATATTTTTTCTTCCATGGGACATTGTATAGATTGATCACATACATACTAAAAGTATATATTTTACTCTTAGAGTTGACTAAAATGGTATTATAAGTTATAAATAATGTATTATAATATATAAGGAGTAACAAATGGAAACAAAAAAAAAGAAAAAAGACATATGTGTAGATTTTGACGGAGTACTTAACAAATACACCGGTTGGAAAGGCGAAGATGAACTTTTTGATATTAGAGAAGGATGTGAAGAATTTCTTCAAAAACTTTACGAATCGTACAATATAACAATCTTAACAACAAGAAATCCGGAAAAAGTTCAAGATTGGTTAAAAAAATATAACGTCGAAAAATACATAAAACAGGTAACAAATAAAAAAGTTCCTGCCGTACTTTACGTGGATGATCGAGGATTACAATTCAATGGAAACTTCAACGACACGCTAAATCAGATTGAAAATTTTAAAACCCACTATGAAAAAACCGACTTCTAAAAGCCGGTTTTTTTAATTTTTCTAAATGAGTCCCAAAACCTTCTTGTACCAAGAGAATGATTCAAGCTCAGTACCATTGAAAGTTGTTTTCGTACATTGATTCTTTAAGTATGCCTCAAACTCATCTGCGAAAGGTGATTTCACCTTCTTCCCCTTTTTCTCAGAAACTACTGTCACCATAGAACACACTCCTTTTACAATTTTAAGTTACATTCGACCCCATTTACGAGTTTCATTATAACATGTTTTTAATATTTTTTCTAGTGTTAAAACATGATTTTTTGCTTTTTTGCCACTATTATTGAGTTTTAAATGTAAATTTTTGTTAAGCGAATTTGTTTTTATAAAAATTGTATAATTTAAATTAAAATTTTGATAAAATTTTGAGATTTTTATGATAAAATTTTTGTATGATCTTAATCGGAGAAAACATCCATATAATTTCAAAAAAGGTACGTGAAGCTTTAGAAAATAAAAATGAAAATTTTGTCAAAAATTTGATAAAAATTCAGCAAAATTTAGACACAATTGATCTTAATATTGGACCTGCAAGGGGGAAACTTGACAACATATTTGAATGGTTAATTCCGATGTGCGAAGGTAAAAATATTTCGTTTGATTCCACAAATTTTGAAGCAATAATTCATGCTCTTTCTATTGTGAAGAATCCCGCAGAATGTTTTATCAACAGCACGTCAAAAGAATCTGAAAAATTAGCAGCGTTAACAGATGCTGCCGCAAAATATAATTGCAATCTTATTGCCCTGGCACTTGATGAATGCGGAATACCAAAATCTGCGGATAATCGTCTTGAAATAATTTTTGAAATTTATGAAAAATGCATGGAAAAAGGATTGAGTTCCGAAAAATTATTTTTTGATCCATTAATTTTACCGATAAAAGCTGATCAATCCCAAGCCATAGAAGCATTAAGTACAATTAGAATGATCAAAGAAAGTTTTGAACCAAAAGTAAAAACCATAATAGGTCTATCCAATATTTCAAATGGAATACCAACACAATACCGGTCTATAGTTAACAGAACTTTTGGGGTTTTGGCATACGGAGCAGGATTAGATGCAGCCATAATCGATGCAAAGGATGAAGAACTTATAAGAATATTCAAAATGCTTGAAGAAAATTCTCCACAATCACAAATCGACAAACTTTACTTAAATCTATCGGAAATGATTAAGTCTTTTGGAGAATTAGAGGATATAAAATTTGACAAAAATGATCCGCAGCAGCAAAATATAATTAAAACGGCAGCTGTTTTGTTAAACAGAGAGGTCTATTCAGACAGTTTTGCACAAGTGTAAATTTTGTGATAAAATGCTACACAAGAGAGGAATAATGAAGATTAGAAAAAGATTACTTATAACGGTTTTATTATCAACACTAGCTTTTGGACTTCCGACAAATGCAAAAATGACTCCTGAAGCAAGTGTTTTATATCAAGAGGCTTGTAGTGCCGAACACCAACAAGACTTAAAAACAGCAATTTCAAAATTGGAAAAAGCAATTGAAGTTTCCGGTCCGGATACAATGCTTTATACAAAGCTTGCCGGAATTTATACCGAAATCGATGACTATGATAAAGCTCTTGATATTTATCAAAAAGTTATCGATTTGAACCCGGATGATGCATTCATATATATTAGTATCGGAAGTATTCATGAAAACCGAGGGAAATATAAAGAAGCTCTCGAAGCATACAACAAAGCTTTGGATATTTTCCCGGAGTACAAATACAATTACTTTAATGTCGGAAATGTTCAATATCAATTAAAAAATTATTCTGAAGCAATCAAAGCTTATAACCTTTTTCTTGACACATATTCCGGTCACACTGAATCAAGAGAAAATCTTGCTGAATCATATTTGGCAGTCAAAGATTATAAAAATGCTGCAAAACAATATCAATCCGTATACAACAAAAATCCTGATTCATTCAAACATTATTCTCAATATGGTATAGCCCTTTTGAATACTAATGAACCTAAAAAATCAGTAGAAATGCTTGAAAAAGCTATTGAATTGGATCCTGAGAATAACTCTGCACACCTTGGGTTAGCTCAAGCTTATCAAGATTTAGGGAAAAATGAAGAATCATATAATCAATATCAAATCGTTTTAAAAAAAGTTCCGAATTTGAACACAGTTCGACTTGATTATGCAAATCTTCTTGCAGATATGGATAAAAATACTGAAGCAATTGAGCAATATAATATGTATATAAAAGCATTTCCAAGTGATGTAAAAGGCTATGCAAATATTGCTTCTGTATACAAAGAACTTAATAATTATGACAAAGCAATAGAAAATTATCTTATTGCAATAGAAAAAGACAATCAAAATATTGATTTTAAAAAGGATATAGCAAACTGTTATCACAACAAAAAAGATTACAAAAATGCTATAAAATACTATGATGAAGTTCTGACTGTTTTACCTGATGATTATAATGTCAAATTCAACAAAGCATTGGCTTTACACGCATTAAAACAATATGAAGATTCCATAGCATTATATAAAGAACTTTTGACCGTAAAAAATGAAAAAACAGTTAAAGAAAATCTTGCAAATGCTTTGGTTTCAAGAGGTCACGAACTTTTGGAAATACAAGAATACGAACAAGCTATTGAGTATTTCAAATCTGCTATAAAAACCGGTTACAATGACGGATACGTATATTACGGGCTTGCGAAGGCTTATCGTGCAAATGGAAACAACACCAAAGCTTCCGAAAACTACGAAAAAGCAATTGCAATAAATCCTGATAAAACTTTATACAGTGCAGAATACAGCGATTTTATTTCATCACTGTATCAACCTAAAGTAAATGTTCAAACCTCCGAATCAGGTGAACTCCCGGCTATAAGTCTTTCTATAGATGAAAATCAACAGAGTTCAACATCTGTAACTCCAAAAACTTCAGCTGTTACGATGAAGAAAAACGAAGATTTTATCCTTGAAGGGGATAAAAACTATAAAGAGAACAACTACGATGCGGCAGTAAAAAATTATCAAGATGCCCTTCAACTCGTTCCAAACGATGCTGTAACTCTCTTAAAAATCGGTAATGTATACAGACTAAAAGAAGAAAATACAAGAGCAATTAATTATTACCAAAAATCAATTATAGTTAATCCAGATTACACAGATGGCTGGTTTAATCTCGGAATAGCTTATGTGACAGAAAATAACCTTATAGAAGCACAAAAAAGTTTTGAAAAAGTTATCGAACTCGATTCAGATTACAATTTTGGATACGCATATTATGCTCTTGGCATGACATTTGAACATCAAGGCAAAAATGATGATGCCGTAAAAAATTACAAATCATTCATCAAACACAGCAATGACAAAGAATTAATCAGCAATGTTCAAGATAAAATTAAACAATTACAGAAATAAATTTCAATATCTGTTTTTATTGTTGATAGCATTTGTGGCAATATTTACGAGCGGATGTGACAATGAAAAAGCTCAGGTGCTTTATAATA
The DNA here is from genome assembly GCA_017471365.1 of bacterium. Taxonomy (GTDB): domain Bacteria; phylum Cyanobacteriota; class Vampirovibrionia; order Gastranaerophilales; family Gastranaerophilaceae; genus Zag111. The sequence goes on along the minus strand of JAFUUC010000034.1, from coordinate 2,799 downwards.
CACATCCTTTTGACATAAATACAATAAATTCTAATACAAATGTTTTCAGACCAAATCAGAGGATTTATTACCTTATAACTTTACCCAAACCAATTCAAACAAAGATGCTTTACATACAAATTATGAAAATGGGTAGCAATGAAAGACTCGGTTATGATCTTGTTTGGGCAAGACGGGTAAAACTCAAAGATGAACAGGTTTATTATTATACTGATTATGTTGCGATGTCTTCTGCGGGATCATACGTAATAAAAGTCTACTCGCAGGATGAACCAACAAAACTTTTGACTACATCACAGTTTTATGTGAGAAATTAATCGGTCATGCACTTGATTTTTTACAAAAATTTTTGTACAATATGAAACTGTAACACTAAATTTAAGAGGTAAAAAATGACAGCACAAATCACTATTCGTTCAGACAGGGACACAGATTACAAATTCATGTACAAAGGCGAAGAAGTCGTCCTTGGAGCGGGTAAGATCATTAGTATTGCAGATGGTTTGGAACATGTGGTACTTCCTACATGTGCAATGAAAATTATGAATAACTTGATAGTTATAAAACAAGATGTAAAATAATTGCTTTATAATACAAATACATAATAAATGCTTTTTTAAAGACCGAAAGTTTTCGGTCTTTTATTTTTGATTTTTCATCCAATATGAAAAAATTTCCAAACCCCTTTTTAGTTGTTCAAAATTATTTCCATAACCTACACGAACATATCCATCAATTTCCAACGTTTCACCGGGGAGCAGCATAACACCGGTTTCATTTTGCAAATTTCGACACAAATTGACGGATTTTATTGGCAAAAGATATTTAACAAATGCTGTTGTTCCTGCTTCCGGAACTATACAGTCTACGTTTGGTTCGGAATTTATCCAATCTACTAAAATCTTTTTACCAATGTATAGTTTTTCAAGATTACGTGCAATTATTTTATCTTTGTTTTCAAGTGCAAGACTTGCAAAATAATCATCCAAAATTCCTATACTAATTGTATTGTATTCTCTTTGAAGGTTAATGTCATTTATTATTTGTTTACTTGCACAGACCCAACCAAGCCTCAAACCGGCAAGTGAAAAAACTTTTGACATACTGCCTGTTGAAATTCCTTTTTCATACATATCAACAATTGATTTAGAAAAAGGATTTCCTTTATGTTTTAAACCTCTATAAACTTCATCACAGAGAATATAAGCACCTGATTTTTGGGCAATTTGAACAATTTGTTCGAGCATTTCATCCGGAATAATTGATCCTGTAGGATTATTCGGATTATTCATACAAATAAGCTTTGTATCGCTTCCAACAAGTCTTTCAAGTTCGCTCAAATCAGGAAGCCAATTGTTTTCTTCTTTTAGAAAATACAAATGAACATTCCCGCCAAAAGATTTTGGAATAGAATAATGCTGTTGATATGTTGGAACAATAGACACAATTTTATCATTTGGTTCCACAAGACTAAGCATTACAAGCTGATTAGCTCCTATTGCACCATGAGTAATTGTAATATTTTCAGGATTTTGGTTTTCGTATAAAGAACAAATTCCTAATTTAAGATTTTGTGAACCGTGAATATCGCCGTAATTCAGTTTTTTATCAAAAATTTTATTAAGATAAGAATATGGTATTTCACAAATTTTTAACAAATCATTGATAGACAAAGATTCTATACAAGTATCAGCCAAATCATATTTGGCTTGTTTTTCATATTTATTAAACCAGTCTTCGACTTTGAAACTGTCTATAAGCATTGCTTAATTAAAACATAAACATAAATTCTGTGCGAAGTTTTTTGCTTTATATTTAAAAGGTAAAATTTTTAAAACACTGTTAAATTCGGTTTTATTGACTCCCAATTCTTCCAGTTTCATATCATCATAATTTTGTTTTACTATCAGGTATTTAATCGTTTCTTTGTTATACTTACAATTTTCTTTGAAATTCATATCTGCAAGATACCTGTGAATATCCTCTATTGTATAATTAATTCGAGGATTATTTAATATTGAATTTATAATATTAGCGGTAGTTTTTCCGTTATCTTTTTCAAAAAATCTAACACTATTACCGAGTAAATCATCCAAGGTCGGCTGGTTGGTAATACCAAGGGCTTTCATAGCTTCGTAAGGGATATTGTTGTAGGGTTCAAAAACATTCCACACTTGTTTGCATTTTTCATTCAAAAATTTTTTTGCCTGTACAAATTCGTCATTTTTACCATATTCTTGTTTCAAAAGTTTTACTCTTTCAACAGAATTTTCATCAATAGCTAAAGCAAGCTTCTGTGCAATTTGTCGAACTTTTTTTTCACAAAGTTCTGTATTAAAAGCAAAATTTCCAAACCCACACCACAAATCAGAAACCGTTTTTGTAAGAGCTTGAGTACAAGAAGTCAAGGTTTTTGGTTTTGTTGGCTTTATGTGAACATTTGAAACCAGAGACAAAATTGCCTCATCAGAAAAATTATTTTTCACCTGCAAATTTTCCATAACTAACCTTTGACCCTACATATAGATAAAGTATTTTTCTTATAAAAAATTGCCTTTTGTAAAAAATAATTTTATTAGCTGCGAATATCTGACAAGTAAGTCTTGTTTGGGTAGAGTTAAAGTCTGTTTATTCCCCCAACCCTCTCCCGACGGGAGATACAAAGCGAACCGCCGCAGCGGAGCGAGGACGTGTGAGCCTGTATGCAGGGCTGTTTCAGGATCTTTATCAATCTTTCCCTCCCTTGATAGGGAGGGAGTAAGGGTGGGTGGTTACATATGTTAAGTTTCATGTCAAAAT
>JAFUUC010000033.1 GCA_017471365.1 bacterium | reverse complement strand
TCTGATGTAAATTCACGCATTTATCCATTCTCCTAAATTAACGGTCATCATACCTGTATATTTAAAATATTATACCATACTTCTGAGCTATTTTCTCGCTATCAGTTTCACTTTTTAATTGTAAGAAAGATTGATTCGATTGCCCCCCCACTTTACAGGGCTGAACTTAGGCTCTTTCTTCTCTTCTTCCTGCTCGCGTTTCCATTCTTCCGTGTTCTTAGGATTAATGATTACAGGCATAGGCATACTGGCACCCATTGCAATGATTGTTGAGTTGTTCTGTGAACCAATAACCGCTGCTTCCTTGCCGTTAATTTTTACCTTAGGGCTTGTTCCGCCTGTAACTTTTCCTTCTTTCTTAGGATTGTTCTGGAACTTGATTGTACCAGGCAGCTGCATATGCATGGAATCATCATGCTTTGCAACACTGTCTTTTGTTGCGCATGCCTTGTCTTTTATCTTTACGTCTTTAGAAAGCTTATCTGCAAGTTTTCCAATAAACGAATGAGGAAGCGGCATCGTTGTTGTTCCGTTTCCGCTCGGCACAACCATAATATGAACATCAAAGCCCATTCTATCTGCTTGCCTTTTTTTATGGGGGCATTTTTTGCTACGCAAAAAACCGGGCTGCTACAGGTTCCGCTGTTCGCTTCATTCTTCCATGCACTTTGTGCATTCCAGAACGGCTTCGCCGCCTTGCGCATCCCTTGTCCGAGTGGGGGTTTAGGTGAGAAGGATTTTCTTTCAAAGGATTTTGTGTTAGTCATCTATCTAATTTCCTTTATTCTTGCGTAAATGAAATCCACTCATTTTTTTCTTTATCATAATACGGATGAAAAGTTACTTTTCTTGGGAAATAGCAATCTTTTTTATTGTCTTTTGCTTTTTCTATTAACCAACTTGCATCTCCCCATGCATAAAGAATTCCAGCATTACTTATAAAATATAAAGACTCATAATCAGAAAAAATTCCTTTCGCATCATCAACAGGAGTTCCGTTTGAGTATTTTTGATGAAACAGACATGGAGTATGTTCAATTTCCTTTTCACTAGATTTTTTAATCCAGTCCGTCCCATTGTTCTGCGGACCACTTCCTTGTCTCCAAATTTGACCGTTTTTCAAAATCATAAGACCTGTATTATAGCTGCTTATGGCATCAATATTTTGTATTATTTCGCCAGTTTCATTATTTCTTACTCGTGCAGGGATGTTTACATTACCATTTTTTTTGTGTCCTAAAAATAAATAAGCATTTGTTTCTCGTTTTGAAAAATTCTCTGGAATGCAATACCAGGACAATGCTGTTTTATCACTGAGCAATGCAACACTAACATCACAATTACTGGTCATAAGAATTTTTTCCGGTAAAAATTTCTTAAAATCGCAATATTTTTCATCTTTACCTTTTATGAATGATGTCCCGTCATTTAATAAAAAATATATACTTCTGGCATTAGATGTTTTGTAACAGAAAATATCTTTGATACAAGAAATATTCGGCATTTTTTGCGGATATGGCGATACATCAATTGCAGATACAGGACTATAGCTGTAACTGCTCATCAATTCCTTTAAATTTCCAAGTCCGTCAAAGTCTGAGCCATCCGCCGTCCACTTGCTCGGCAAACCTAAAAATTGTAAATTGCCCTCATTGCTGCCAAACGCATAAACTGTATCATCTTGCATTATTAAATAGCACACATCAATACTAGCAGATATTTTTTTTACTCTCTGTATAGTACGACCATCTTTAAAAACTATTTTTTTTGGATATTCAATCTCCCTATATTCAGAAGATGTATTTCTAAATTCTTTTGCAACAGGCACAAGACCAAACATATCTGATCCCCATGCCCATACAGTGTGGTCATCTGAAAGTGCATAAAAATTAATGCCATTTGATTCTATATCAATTATTTCAGACAGAAGTGAGCCGTCTTTTTTCCAAACTGGGTATAACCCTTTTGCGTTTTTGTGTTTTTCCCATACATGACCATTAGAATCAAGAGCCAATCCTTCTACAACTTTTACAATTTTTAGATTTTTATAATCAGGAACTTCACGATCTTCATAAGGAACTTTTAAATCTTTGTCATCAAAAAAACTTTTGCTGGTCTGCGTCTTTTGAAAGTTATATGAATTAATTATGTTTTTCAAAATAGGAAGAAATATTCCTATTAGCACAATCAGAATAATAAAAATATAAATTCTTTTGTTAAGTTGCTTTTTATCCATAACTCTGTTCCTTGATTAGTCATTTATTTATTTGTAACTATTTGGTAAAACGACAATATTCTTCGTCTTATTTTCTTTACGATTTTCAATATAATTTAAATACTTTTGTGTTTTAAGTGTTTTTTTATCACAATTATTTATATTAATTCTTGTTTCATAATGTCTGCATAATGTTATCTCTGGTATATTTATAGACACTCGAAAGAAAACATTTCCATTCACAGAAGACATTAAATTTATTAAATCTATTATTTTTTCTTCACTAATCATTAATTCTGAAAATTTTAGAAAATACTCTTCTGTCGTTCTAAAATGTTTGTTTAAAAATTTTTTGTCATATTCCTTAATAAAATTTTGTTTCTTTCTAATGACTTCTCTAACCCCCTGTTTACAATCTTCCTCATAAATATTTCCAGCCAAGATATAGTAATAAATTTTGCTATCATAATACCCCTTCATAACATTTAATTTTAGATTAATATTTCTTGTTCTCATACTTTCAAAATTCCATAAGTTAAATATTTGACAATCAAAAAAACAATCAAATGACAAATCTTGTACAGAAGTCAAAGTTATCAATAAAGTCTTATTAACTATTAGAATCTCTTCCAACCTAATATCAAACAAAATGTTATAAATCAGATTCAAACTATTAGTATAATTGTTTAAAATCTTGATTTCAGATGAAATTGGCACTGGCATCAAATAATTTGGGTCATATAAGGAATATCCCTCATAATACAGACTTTCAAAATTATAACTACTTAAAAGCTTCTTATAGTTTTTACCAAAAGGGGTTGAATAGCGCAACCATTTATGTGAAAAATCAGTCAGTATTCTATTATTAGCATATAAACTAATACCCAACCCCACTAATAATAGACCAATACAAACAATTTGTCCTAAAAAAGGAACTGTATTTGCAGCTAATGCAACAGTCCCACACGAGGCTGCATAAGCTAGCCATGCAGAACATAATGAAGATGAAAAAACACACATATTTGATAAAGTATTAAGTCTTTCTTTTGCTAATAAGTCATGATCCATAGGATCTACTTTTAGAAGCGTTGTAACAGAATCGATATAATCATAGCCTGAACATATAATGGCTAATATATTACATACTCTAGTAAATGAGAGTTTTTTTAATACTTCGACATTATTTGGGAGTATAATTTTAGCAAATTTTGTTAAGAATCCTGAGTTTTTTTGTGTAAACTCGCCTATATCACAAATATTACTAATTATTTTTATTGCAAGTGCGTTTTTGTCCTTTTCATTCAAATCGCTTGAATTAAAAAATTCTATTGTGTTACAACATAACTCAAAAATATTAAGAATGTGTATGCTGGCAATAACTATTCCATTTATTGTTATTCTGGCATTCTCGAGTCTACTTTTCATTTTCTTAGGAAAATATGTAGCTATTTGAGCATATCCAACATTATTGTCTTCGATAAATCGAATATCTCCATCATATCTATCGTAAATTCGTTTTTTAAAATTAACATAATTTGTATCACTTAGTAAGTTATAATCTGTAGATAGTTTTCTTCCCCTATAGCGGATTTGACAATCAAAACTTACAACATTATGATGATAACGATGGTCAACAATATATTCCCAAACTGGAATAAACCCTTGCATTTTTGAAATAGGAATTACAAGTGCTGTCAATATTTTATCAGTAGCCTCGGAACAAGATTTTAATGTTCCATAAACATCTTTAACTCCGAGTAGATAATTTGCTAACCAATACCCATTTTCTTTTTCAAGCTTTTCACTATTTATAGATTCATCATTTTTCACCATAAAATCATGAGTAAGATTCAAAATAGAATATAACGAAGATATCAATTCCGAAGTAAAAAAAAGAGGTTCAAAAATGTTACAAAACATTTCTTCTACTTTATTTCGTTCATTTGCATTGAGACTCCATTCATAATCATTTAATTGAGCATTAAACATACCGTTTAACATTATACAAGCTAGATAGATTTGAATTTCAATAATCTTTTTAAGATAATCTTCATTTTCCAAATTAATTTTCTTATACCATTTTGTCCATTCCTCAATGTTTATATGCTTTTTAGTTTCAGATATATAATTTCCCTGTATAAGAGATTCTCTTGAATCTGCTAAAAGCTCCCCCATAATTTGGCTATAAACGATTGATTGATTTCTTGTAATTTTCCATTCTTGGATATTTGCATTTGGAAAATCATCAAGCCCCTCACAATACCTTGAATAGGCTTTTTGTAATTTTTGATATTTTTCTGATTCTGATGAAGCGATGCTAACCAAATCTTTTAAATAAATAGTGACCGTATCAGAATTATATGTACAATCAATATTTCCATAATTTTTCGTAGGATTATATACATGAAAATCTACGGGAAGTAAATCAAAACGCTCTACTTTTAAAGAGTTTGTTACCATAGCATTATTTATTTGCTGGCGATAAAATTCTATTCGTTTTTCTGAGAGTTTTATAAGTGAGACACATATATAAAATCTTGGTTTATATTTATTAATACCTTCATATATAGGTATTTCGACAATCTCTCCTTTTTTTATTCTTTTCTCATTAACATATACAGGAATTCCATCTTTAGGTATATAACTTGTTGTTCTAAATATATAAACATATTTTCCATCAATTTCTTTGGATTCGTCTTTATTATATGTTCTATCATTAAATTCTTTAAATTTTACCTTGATATTTGTGTATATATCAGCCATTATTCATACCAACCAATGTAATAAAAGAAATATCAGAAAAAATAAGTTGTTCATCATCATTTTCTTCTGACTTATTATAAAAATTATAGTTCAATGACGGTTTTAATTCTTCAAATTTTAAATATAGTTTTTCACCTTCTTTAAAAGCATCCTTTTTGACATTTAAGGTAACAGAATACTTATTTCCGTTATCTACATCTTTTAAGCTATACTCATAATTAACATTTTCACCATTAAAATTATCTATTACAGAAACTGTAAGGGCAAAATTCAACTTCACTTCTTTTGAATCTTCACTACGACACATCGGGTAGATTTGTGGCACAAGCACAAAAATGTAGTTTATTTCTGAGTCTTCGCCCAGTTCTTCAAGAAGTTCCTTGTTTTCTTTTGCGACAAAGGTTGCTTTAACTTTACTGTCAGTTACTGTTGCCAAAAGTTTTTTGCAATAGTTAT
>JAFUUC010000032.1 GCA_017471365.1 bacterium | reverse complement strand
CTCACACGTCCTCGCTCCGCTGCGGCGGTTCGCTTTGTATCTCCCGCGTGGCGAGGGGAATTTTACGTGTTGGGGTAGTAACCCCAACCTACTTTTGTCCCCACTCAAGTGATGCTGTATGCGAGGGGTGGTCTCTTTGGCTGCAATCAATTTCTTCATCATTTCCATAAATCTTTCTCCTTAATTAAGTTATTTAAATTTTAATTACCTTTTTAGGTACATTAATACCTTAAGAGGTAATTAATGTCAAGTTAAGGTAATGATTTAATATAATTAATTAATGATAATAATTAAACTTAGAGAGTTATTATGGGAGAAGAATATTAGCAGCGTACAGCTCCATAATGCTACAGGAATAAGCAAATCTAAGATATCTGAAATAATTCGAGGAAAGAGAACAAATGTAACTCTTGAAACTGTAGAAAAAATTTGCTTGTACATAGGATGTAAAATAGAAGATTTGATACAAATAAAAAAAGAACTTCCATAGCGGAAGTTCTTTTTTTATTTATTTCATTAAAATAAGTTTTACTTGTTCATTGCTTGAGAAACAGCCACAGCACATGCAACGGTTGCACCTACCATAGGATTGTTACCCATACCAATAACACCCATCATTTCTACGTGAGCAGGTACGGAAGATGAGCCTGCAAATTGAGCATCACCGTGCATTCTTCCCATAGTATCTGTCATACCATATGAAGCCGGACCAGCTGCAACGTTATCAGGGTGAAGTGTTCTTCCTGTTCCACCGCCTGAAGCTACTGAGAAGTATTTACGACCGTTTTCAATAGCCCATTTTTTATATGTACCGGCAACAGGGTGTTGAAAACGAGTTGGGTTAGTTGAGTTTCCTGTGATAGAAACATCAACACCTTCTTTAACCATAATAGCAACACCTTCTGATACATCGTCAGCACCATAACATCTTACTTTTGAACGTTCACCGTCGGAGTATGATGTTTCTTTTACAACTTTTAACTCACCGGTTTTATAATTGTACTCTGTTTCAACGTGAGTAAAACCATTGATTCTCGAAATAACCAATGCTGCATCTTTGCCAAGACCGTTCAAGATAACTCTCAAAGGTTCTTTTCTAACTTTGTTTGCATTTCTTGCAATACCAATAGCACCTTCAGCTGCCGCAAAAGATTCGTGACCTGCCAAGAAACAGAAACATTTTGTTTCTTCTCTTAATAGCATTGCACCAAGATTACCGTGTCCTATACCAACTTTACGTCTGTCACCTACAGAACCGGGAACTGCAAATGCTTGCAAACCTAAACCAATTGCTTCTGCGGCTTCGGCAGCATTTGTAATACCTTTTTTAATTGCAATAGCACAACCTAAAGTGTATGCCCAAGATGCGTTATCAAATGCAATTGGTTGTATTCCTTTAACAATGGCATCTACATCTATACCTTTTGATAAACATAAATCGCGAGCTTCTTCTAAATTTTTAAAACCATATTCCGGTAAAACTTTTTTCAAAGTAGCTTCACGTCTATCTTGTCCTTCAAATTTTACTGTCATTTTTATTTTCCTTTTCTATTTTAAATTATTCTTCACGCGGATCGATATATTTCACAGCATCAGCAAATCTGCCGTAAGTACCGATATTCTTTTCGTAAGCTTCTTTAGGATCAACACCTTTTTTAATTGCATCCATAACTTTTCCCAGATTAACGAACTTATAACCGATAACTTCGTCATTTTTATCCAGTCCAAGCTGAAGTATATAACCTTCAGTAAGTTGCAAGTATCTAACACCCTTTTGTTTTGTAGAATGAATTGTTCCGCACATAGAACAAAGACCTTTTCCTAAGTCTTCTAATCCCGCACCTACAGGCAATCCGTTTTCACTGAATGCTGATTGAGTTCTTCCGTAAACAATTTGTAAGAACAATTCTCTCATTGCAACGTTAATAGCATCGCAAACAAGGTCTGTATTCAAAGCTTCGAGTATCGTTTTGCCCGGAAGTATTTCACCTGCCATAGCAGCAGAGTGAGTCATACCAGAACAGCCGATCGTTTCAACCAAAGCTTCTTGGATAATTCCGTCTTTAACATTGAGTGTTAATTTACATGTTCCTTGCTGAGGAGCACAACACCCACAACCATGTGTAAGACCTGAAATATCTTTGATTTCCTTACATTTTGTCCATTCTCCTTCTTGAGGAATAGGAGCCGGACTTCCTTTTACGCCGCGTTTAACACAGCATTTGTTTTGAATTTCTTGAGTAACTTGTATATTAGCCATTTTTTACTCCCTTCACCTTATATACATTTAAATTTTAAATCGCTCAAAATCTTTCGTCAAGAACGTTGAACTTTTCTAAAAATAATGTTAAAATATATATGCAAGTATTGTTATTAGGAAAGAGAATATGACTGAGAATAAATTTCGAGGATTTACATTAAGTGAAACATTAATTACTTTGACGGTTATAGGTATTGCTGCGGTATTAGTTATTCCATCACTTATTAGAAATACAACTAATAAATCAAGAATAGCTCTGTTACAAAATACGGTTTCTAATATTGGTAACATGGTGCAAAGTGAGATGGCTCGAGAAAGAGCTCAAAGTGTTAACGATTTTTTGTCAGATACACAGGATTTTTTAGAAAAATTTGATACCGTTATAAACGGTAAATCATTTGCAAGTTCTTATGCTGCTATAAATTCCAATACATCTTATTCACCGGAGATGGATGCAAGTGTTCAGTTGAAAAACGGAACAGGTTTGGGAATAATTCTTGATGAAGACGATGATTTTTCTTATTACACGATTGTTATAGATGTTAATGGTATCGAAGCTCCAAATAAAATAGGGATTGACTATTTTGAATTAAAACTGGATTCTGATAATGATTTTGATGAAGGTATTCATGCCGGAGATCTTGGTAGTTTCACAATGGATGACTTGGGATTGGAAAAGTTGTCAGAAGTGTATAGTACTTGCCTTGCCGGTGGTGCAGACGGAGCGAAAGCATGTTATAAACTTGTTGAATTGTCAGGATTTGATCCGGAATATTTAGAGAAAGATTACAGCGATGATTAAGATGAATAAGGAGATTTTTATGAAAAATAAAGCGTTCACATTAACAGAATTAATAATTGCACTTGGTATTATCGGCACTATTGCTGCGTTGTCAGTACCGGCATTAATGAATAATATTAACAGAAAAGTTTTATCTACTCAGATCAAAAACACTGCTGCTTCTATTCAGCAACTAATTACAGACCAAATGGTTACGAAAAGAGCAATCATGCTTAAGGATACAGATTTTGGAAATGTCTCATTGCTATTAAAGAATTTTTCAAAAATTAAGGATTGTAGTAGCACTTCTCCTTGCTGGGCTGATTCATACGGATTTATTGGCGGAGCTGCTGTTACACAAACTGAAGAAGATGAAGAAGATGAAGAAGGTACTGGAGGTGAAGAAGGCTCTGAAACACCTGCTTTAACAGTTAGTTCCGATGTTTCGTCAATAAGATTGAGAAATGGCGTAGCTATCGGTTATAAACTTGTAAGTTCTGATGATGCGGCGATCAATGGAGAAAAAATACTTGGTCAATTTTATGTTGATGCAAACGCAACAGATTCTCCGAATATCATTGGTAGAGACTTTTTCTCATTCTACGTGACAACAAAAGGACACATTGTAGGTGGTAGCGGTACATGTGCCTCCGCTACGGATATCGATGGCGGATTAAAATGCTTTGAACAATTAGTTAAAAATAATTGGAAAATGCCGGAAGATTCTGATTACTAAATATTAGAAATTTAAACTTCAACAAACAACCTGCGACCGACAATATTTTGTTTGCCATTGTAGTAGCCAGCAAAATAGCCACCTTTAACCGGTTTATTTTGAGCATAAAATCTGCCGGAAAAACTGTTGCTGTTATAACTTACAAAAGGATTGTTGCTATATCCTGATGAAGGTTGGCTAACCGGATACGATACACCGCTTACCCCCGCCGGAGTCTGAAAAACATTCGATAATAAATTTACTATACCTGCCATATTTACAAAACCTTTCTACAACAGTTTGTTTAATTAAAAGAATTTATTTGTCATCATTCTAGCATAAATAACTTTAAAAAATTTAAATAACTTAACAAAAATCATACATTTTATGTAGTATAATCGTTAAATGGATGATAGAAAAAGAAATGTTTTGATTGTTGGTAGCGGAGCTGTCGCCTCGTCACTTGCAAATAAATTGTATAAAGATCCGCTTGTAAATAAAATTTTTGTTGCACGGGGCAAAGATTTCGATTCTGCAATATATGAAAATGTTGACATCGCTGAAGACGATTTGACCGGTTTATTAATGTTTGTATTAGAAAACAAAATCGATTTAACAATTCCGGTTTCTCAAAAATCTTTTAAAACAGATATTGTTTCATTTTTTCAGTCAAATGGTCAAAACATTTTTGGTCCGGTAAAAAGAGCTTGCCAGATTGCTATAAACAAGATCAATGCAAAAAAATTGTTATACAAAATTCATGCTAAAACATCAAAATTTGGGATATTTGACAAAATACCGGCTGCCATTGAATATTTAGAAACATCAGCATACCCTGTAGTAATTCAAACAACTGAAAATTTTAGTGAACAAATTGTTTGTCCTACAATAAAATTGGCAGCGAAATATTTAACTGAATCAATTTCTTTCAGAAGCGAAAATGACATATTAATAGAAGATTATATTTACGGTCACAATTTCACGGTTTACTTTATTACTGACGGTTATTGTGCTGTTCCATTCTCTACAGTTGGGAACTATAAATTCAGCCAAGATGGCGATGGAGGTATTCTTACCAATGGTTTGGGATGTTATACTCCGGATTACAAAATCGGAAATGACGTTCTATCTGAATTGAAAAATGTTGTCGAAAATACCTTAAAATATCTGGAAAAATCCGGAAATTCTTACAGCGGAATTTTGGGACTTGACTGTGTTCTTACAAAAGAAAATGATTTTTATATAAACGGTTTTAAACCGTTTTTGCAAGATTATGATTCTGATGCTGTTTGGATAACATTCGAAGATGATTTGTTAAAAATTTTTGATTCCTGTATAAATGGTTTTTTTTCAGATGAATATGACGAAATTAAAACAAACAATTTATATTCAGTATCAGTTTGTGTTCAAGCAAAGCAACCAAATGTAACAGTACCTTTTCTCAATGAATTGGAAGACATAAATTACATTAATATAAAAAAATCTGGTGAAAACTTTGTTACCACTCGTGATAAACAATTTGTCCTCACCAGATTTGCCAAAACTTTAACCAGAGCTAAATCCCTGCTGCAAGAAGATCTTGAATACATAACCTTTGACGGCATGAAATACCGCAAAGATGTTGTGAAATAACTATTCTGCTACGCAAACAACGTGGATATCGTCGTATTCGCGGCTGCTGTAGCTCCAAGCCGTGTACGAACTGCTGAAGGTACGGAGCCACGTAGTGTCCGCGTTGTACTCGAGGTCACCCCAAAGGTTGAACCACGAAGCGGAATCTTCTATGCCCAGTTTTGCTGTTACGCTCTTATCCCAAGTTCTGTCGGAATAGGAGTTATCATTGTAGTCTTCCGATTCGCTAATTGAGTTGTCGTTGTAGATTACTCTCGCTATCTTTGCCAGCTCACTTGCTTTTGGTAATCTGCCGCCTTGATTTTTACACTCTACCATGGCTCCTACCCAGTAGTCATTGCTGTTATTGTAGTAGCAGCTTTTAATTGCTTCGTAGCCGGATTTTCCAATGTAGTCACTACAACTTACAGGTGTTGGAACCTTAGCCTGGCTGATTATTTTAACTCCGCCTATCTCTATATAAGAATCTTCAAGTTTTGCTCCATTAAATGAAATAAGATCGTTTCTTGTGTGTTCATCGCCACCGTAGAGATTTGGTTTTCTACTTCCGTT
>JAFUUC010000031.1 GCA_017471365.1 bacterium | reverse complement strand
TAATGCTCAGTTTTCGCATTGAAATTCTTCCCTCTCCCACCAAAAAACGCTGTGGGCGAGGGGATTTAACTTTTCTCCCTCCATGGTTAGGGAGGGTTGGGGTGGGTTGTTTAATGTGGCATATCGAACCACCCATCCCTACCTTACCTCTCGCAGAGTCTCGAAGGGAGGAAGATTCCTCCGTGTTTGCAACATTTAAACCAATATTTGTGTGCATGTTACCTTTCATCTTTTTCATCCTTTCCGGACATAATTATGTCCACTAATTACATTCTAAACTATATCATGAATTTATGCAAGCTGGTAAGAAAAAAGAGTTTACAAATGCGTTAGGAAAGGTTATTAAAAAGTTACACGCAAAGAGTAAACGTTCAGCAAGATCCTTATCTTATGAAATTGATATTTCAAAAACTACACTTATTCTTGCTGAAAAAGGAGAACTCGATCCTCAAATGACAACTTTTTGCAAGCTTGCAGAAGCATTTTATATTACACCAGAAGAACTTCTGAAAAAAGTAATACATGAACTGCCTCCCAATTGGACAATTTTGGACGAACCATAAAAAAAAGACCTCTTGAGAGGTCTAGGTTGGTTATTTTTTGGTTATGTTATAGTATTATGTCAGTTAAAAAACTGTATATAGGTTATTGTAGGTTAATTTTTTTTTTACTTACACCTGAATAAATTTTCCTCAAGATTTTGTTTTGCCTTTTTTGTTAAAATTCGTTACAAAACTTAATATGTGGTCAAATTTTTGTAGATATCATGTTGTTATGATTGATAAAATTAAGCGTTTTATTCTTTCAAAAATTCTTCATAAAAATTATATTCGAACAGGTAAGTGTAAAGGATGTGGAGAGTGTTGTTCACATATTTATGTGAAACATTTCAGACACGTTTTGAAAGATGAAAATGAATTTAAAAAATTGCAATATCTATTCAAATTTTATTCTGATTTAGAAATTATAGACAAAGATGAATTAGGATTGATTTTCAAATGCAAAAATCTTGATAATGAAACTAAAAAATGTAAAATACATTTTTGGCGACCTCCAATTTGCAGGCGTTATCCACAGGAAGAATTATTTCTTATGGGGGGAACTTTATCTTCTGATTGCGGCTACAAAATGGAACCTATAACTCCATTTAAAGACGTATTAAAAAAAGCTCAGAAAAAATAGCCGCACTTACCAATGATATTTCAAAATAAAAAATTTATACTCTATAAAAAAGGAGTATTGAATGAAAAAGATTCTTATTTTGTCGTTGCTTATATTTTCAGGGAGTTTTGTTATGGCTTCATGCCCGCTTAGTCAAATTCAAACCGGTGCAGCATGCAATATTACTGCCGATAACAATTTAGACATAACACCCGATACCCCGAGCAACACAAATATCAAAATACCCAATCCAAACAAGAACAAGTACACACCGGACATGGAAAAGCCCTCGCCGGTACAAGATCTTGGAGCTACTTCTCCGAGCCAAAATAATTCGCCATCAGGACCTTACAATTCAAACTGTCAATTCGGTGTCTGCCCGCCGAAAGTAAACAATCAAGGGTTTAATAAGTAAATTACTTATCTTTCGCATATTGTTCTTGCGACATAAACACCTGAAGCTGATGCTTGTAAAAGACCTCGTGTTACACCGGCACCATCACCTATTGTAAACAAGTTTTTAACACCTTCTGTTTCAAGCTCATTAGTAAGCTTAACTCTCGCAGAATAGAACTTAACTTCTATACCATACAAAAGTGTATATCTTGAAGCTGTACCGGGGCAAAGCTTATCAAGTGCTTGAAGCATCTCAATAATACTTGTCATTTGTCTATAAGGAATTACAAGACTCAAATCCCCAGGGGTTGCACAATTTAAAGTTGGCGTAATCACACTCGACTTAATTCTTTCAGGAGTAGAGCGTCTACCATCCAGAAGATCTCCAAATCTTTGAACTAAAATTCCACCACCAAGCATATTAGCTAAACGTGCAATATGTTGACCATATTGAATAGGTTCTTTAAACGGCTCAGTAAATTTTTCACTAACAAGGAGTGCAAAGTTTGTATTTGGAGTTTTGTAATTTGCATAACTATGACCATTTACGGTCGCAATTCCGGAATAATTTTCTTGAACAACTTCACCATTTGGATTCATACAGAAAGTCCGAACCTCATCTCCGAAAGTTGGTGAATGATAAATTAATTTTGACTCATATAATTTGGAAGTTAAAGGTTCAAAAACCGGAGCCGGAAGTTCAACTCTAACACCAACATCAACGGCATTATTTACCATACCTATTTTATGCTTTGCAAATTCTTGAGTTAACCAATCTGCACCTTCTCTACCGGGAGCTATAATTGTATATTCAGCGGAAATCACATCTCCATTGTCAAGCTCAATACCTTTAACCTGTTCACATTCAACAATCAAAGATTTTGCAGCAACATTATTCAAAATAGTAATTCTTTCATCAAGATAATCTTGCATATTTTTTAATACATCAAGACTTCTTTCTGTCCCAAGGTGTCTGACAGGTGAGTGAACGAGTTTTAATTCGGCAAGTACTGCTTGATGTTCAAGTTCCTCAAAAATTTTGCGATCTGTGCCAAAAACTTCATCTGTTGCACCATAATCTAAATAAAGATTGTCAGCATATTTAATTAAATCTTCCGCCTGCTTTCTTGTCATGTACTCGGCTAAATGTCCACCAACATCAGGAGTTAAGGTTAATTTCCCGTCAGAAAACGCACCGGCTCCGCCCCAACCGCAAAGAAGTCCGCACTTTTTACAATTTACACATTTTGGCGAACCTTGACGCAAAGGACATTTTCTAGTTTCTATACGCTGACCTTTTTCTATCAATACAACTTTCCATTCCGGTTTTAATTTCATAATCTCCAAAGCGGCAAAAATCCCCGCAGGACCGGCACCTATTATTGCTACATTATACATTTTTCATCTCCCTGAAATTTTCTCAAGCTTGATAAGCATATCGTAAAGAAAAATCTTTGTAAATAGTTTGCTTATTTTTATTAAGTGATATAATGTAAACGCCCACAAATTGGAGAATGCGAATGTCAGATTCTTATGAAAGATACAAACAACAGAGAGCAGCAAAAGATATTGCAAGAGCAAATATCGCAAACAGAAAAGAAAATTCATTTTTTACAAATTTAAAGATGTTTATTCTAACATTTACCGCACTAATACTTGCCAGTTTTGTTGCGTTTAATTTATACCTTTCTTCGCTTCCGCCAATTGAACACTTAGAAGATTTTAAACCTAATATTGTTACAAAATTTTATTCTCAAGACGGTGAGGTGATAAAAACCTTTACAGCATATACTTATAATAAGGTTGAACTCAATGATGTACCAGAAGAACTTATCAAAGCTATAATTGCAACCGAAGATAAAAACTTCTATCATCACAATGGTTATGATTTATTAGGAATTATACGTTCTTCGATACAAAACGTTATTGCAAGACATACTGTTCAAGGTGCAAGTACCATAACGCAACAATTAGCAAGAATCTTGTTTTTGTCTAACGAAAGAACATTTACAAGAAAAATTAAAGAACTTGAAGTTGCTACACGTATAGAAAAAACTATTTCAAAAGATAAAATTTTAGAAATGTATTTAAATAACGTTTACCTCGGTGCTGGAGCTTATGGTGTTTCTGCCGCTTCACAAATATATTTCAACAAAAAATTAGACAAATTAACTTTGCCGGAACTTGCAATGCTTGCCGGTTTGCCGCAAGCTCCATCTGTTTATAATCCTTATAACAATAAGGATTTGGCTAAAAAACGCCGTAATCAAGTTCTAAAACGCATGCTTACAATGAACTACATTACAAAAGAAGAATACGACAAAGCCATTGAAACGGAAATAACATTGAGTAATATTCCGCAGCTATACACAACAAACAAAGCACCATATTTTAGCGACTATGTACTCAGAGAACTTGAAAAAATAGGTTTTGAAGAAACAGATGTAATTCACGGCGGCTACAAAGTTGTTACAACACTGGATTCTAAAATGCAGGAAGCTGCAAATGAATCCATTTTGAAAAATATGAAATCTTGGGGATTAACAAATACTTCCCAACAAGCAGCTTTATTTTCTTTTAGTCCTATAGACGGAAGAATACTTGCCTATGCAGGAGGCAAAAATTATACTGAGTCCCAATATGACAGGGTAACTCAAGCAGTCAGACCACCAGGATCATCATTTAAACCGTTCGTTTATGCTGCTGCAATGGAAAAAGGTATTTCTCCAAATGATATGGTTGAAGATTCTCCAATTACGATTGGAAATTGGTCACCTCGAAATTATGGCAAAAGCTATAGAGGAGAAATTCCTGTATACAAAGCCTTAATGGTATCTTCAAATGTTTGTGCAGCAAGACTTATACAAAAAACAGGAATAAGTGCTGTTATTCAAATGGCTAAAACTCTTGGTCTTACAACACCACTTCAATATGACTATACAATTTCGCTGGGTTCTAACGGTGTTAAATTGTTTGAGTTTGTAAGAGCGTACGGAGCTTTTGCAAATGGTGGGTATGTTGTTGAACCTTATGCAATTGAAAGAGTCGAAGATTCCAGAGGAAGAGTTTTGTATAGAGCATCAAAAACAAAATCTTCTCACCAGTTGAGTCTTAAAACAGCCGCGGAAATGACTGCAATGATGAAAACTGTTATACTATCAGGAACAGGACGTGGTGCAAATATTGGCAAACCGGCTGCCGGTAAAACAGGAACAACAGATGATTATAAAGATGCATATTTTGTAGGTTACACTCCGGATATAGTTACGGGTGTCTGGGTTGGTGATGATAATAACAAGCAAATGAAAGGTCTAACAGGCGGTACTGTTCCTGCAAAAATATGGAAAGATGTCATGGCTGTTGGTACAAAAGATATTGGTTCTCATGATTTTAATTATCCTGAAGTCAAACTAAAAGGATATTATATGACTTTTTCAGGTACTGTACAAAAAGATAATGAGGAAGAAGAAACAGAAGAAGTAACCGAAGTTGTAGACGAAACACCAACTAATAACGAAACTCCTGTGTCACAGCCTGCAACAACTCCGGCAGACGTAGTAAAGAATTTTAATAAACAGCAATCCCAAACACAAACTCCTGCGGCTGCTCCAACACCGTCTTCTCCAGAACTGACAAAAAACAGTACAGCCCCTATACCAATGGCTGTACCGGAAAGTTTGAGATAAAAAATAGAGGATTTTAATCCTCTATTTTTATTTTACACATATAAATCTAATTCCAGGGTAATTTCCCACTAAATCTTCGGAAGTAGAGGTACTATTTTGATAGAAATTTCTTACCCATTTAGTACTACTCCATAGTACAAAATTACTGTAAGATTGATCTACACCTATTTTAGAAAGTATTGTTTGATTCCAATCGTTTAGACGATATAAAGTTTCCCTGGCACCTACTTGCGTATCATATATTTCTGAAGCAATATCAGCAAGTTCTTGATCATTTGGTAAACGACCACCAATGTTTTCGCAAGCCGAATAAGCTCCATTCCAAGAGTTACCATCAATCATACTAGGGCTTGCTATTTCATTCATTATTTTAACTCCACCTATCTCTATATAAGAATCTTCAAGTTTTGCTCCATTGAATGAGATAAGATCATTTCTTGTATGTTCATCACCACCATACAAGTTTGGCTTTCTGGAGCCGTTGAAGTCATATATACCGGCTACACAGGAGTGAATTTGTTTATTATCTGTTTTAATACTATCAGGATCTGAAATACATTTTTTATCATAAGATAGAATAATTGGTGTTCCGTCTCCTAATACTATTGCAACAGGGTTCATAAAATCTTTCTCTCCGCCGGTTGGAAGATTAAGTGAACTTGCTGAATTTATTTTAGATAATTCAATAGATTTTTGTTCACCGTTTTGAATATAGTTTAATTCACTATTCGGTAAACATTCTGTAAATGCTTTTGTAGATC